>JBFOLS010000360.1:0-3192 GCA_040830225.1 Leisingera sp. | reverse complement strand
GGATGTAGGTCAGATGCGCAAACCAGCTCTCCTTATGATAGGCTGTCATCTTGCCCAGGAATGAGTTGGTCAGGAACGCGGTGTCACTGTCCTCAGCGGCGTAGAGCGCCGGGTCGTTCAGCTTGGGCGTTCCGCCATCAGGCGAGACCGGCTTGTAGACATCCCAATAGTTCCCGAACTCATAGCCCCGGTTCATCAGATGCGACTGCCACGGATAGGACATCTCCATCCGCATCTCGGTCATCTCATGAAACCCGTTCATCGGGAATTCATAGGTCCGAAGCGCCGGGTCGTTGGCATCAAAGGCGCGCGGGTCCTGCGAAGTGTCGGTATAGCCGAACAGCATCGGCATATATCCCGCCTTGCGCATTTCGGTGGCAATATTCGGCGTATCGTGGCGCAAGGGTGCGCCATTGCGCACCGAACGGTGGTTCATTGCATACTGCCCCGTGAGGATCGAGGCACGCGACGGCCCGCAAGGGTTGGTCACCGAGAAATGCCGCTTGAAAGACACTGCCTCTTTCATGAAGGCACGGATGTTCGGCAAGTCCACATGCTCGGCCATGGCGCCGAACACGCAATCGGCACGCAGCTGGTCGATAATGATGAAAAGGACGTTGCGGGTCTCGGGGCGGGAGGCAGGCATCCGGGAATCCTTGCAGGCACGGGTCAGATTTCGAAGGGCAATCTGTGGCATACTGCAAGCGGATTACAAGCACGCATTGCGCGCGCGGCGGAAAGCTCCGCTGCGTATCAGCAGCGGAAGCCCGGTTTCTCAGGCCGCAAGCCCTTGCGCGAACAGCTTGCCAAATTGCGGCTGCAGGTCATCCATCCCGGCAAGCCGCTGCATATGCCAGGCCAGCGCCTGGTTGCTGGAGATCACCGGAACCCCGGTCTGTGCTTCGATTTCCGGAATGACCCGCAAGCATCGCAGATTGGTGCAGGAAATCACAATGGCATCGCACTCCGCGCCCTCAGCAACCTTTTTGGCCGCATCCGAAATTGCTGCTTCGGTAATCCGCGCCACAACCCGGTCGTCCATTTCCTCAAACGAGCCAAAACCTGTGACTGTGAAACCGGCCTCTTCCAGCTTCTGCCGCATCTGCGCTGACACTTCAGGCAGGTAGGGAGTGACAAAGCCGAACCGCTTTGCCCCCAAAGCCTTGCCTGCAGCAACGATCGCTGCCAGCGGGTCGGTCACCTTGACCCCGGGCAGGACGGTCTGCACCGCTTCCGCCACCTTGTCGGAACCAATCACCGTCGACGCTGAGGTGCAGCCATAGCCGATCACATCAAACGATAGAGATGACGGAAACATCCGGACCGAGGCCGGCAGATCCGCCTGCATCTGCGCCAGCGTCTCCGGCCGGATCTCCGGCACCATCGGAATGCGGCTGTGATAGAGCGCGGCCCCCTCCTGCGACATCATCCGGGAAAATTCAGGCTCCAGCGTCTCGTCGGTCTCCAGCACAATCACGCCCAGAGTGGCGCGGGTGCCAATGCCTGCATCCGTGTCAAAAGGGAGTTTCATGTGCCACGGCCTCCTTCAGATCACCGGCAATTCGGGGGCCGCTCGGGTTGTCAGCAGCTCCGCACCGCCAGCGCGCACCACGATGTTTTCCTCATGCACCATGATATTGCCGTCACCATAGCCGAGCGAGGGCTCAAACGTCAGCACCATGTTTTCCTCGATCACAGTCTCATCAAACGCTGCGTGCGAAGGCCACTCTGTCAGCTGCATCCCCAGACCGTGACCCAGACGGCCGACATCGCCGCCCTGATCATCCATCCCGGCGATCACGGTCTGCATGGCCTGGAACAGCTCCCGGCAGGTGGCTCCGGGCTTGGCGGCAGCAATACCGGCTTCGGTCGCCTGCCACAGCACATCATAAGCCCGGAGTGACAGGTCGTCGGCCCGGCCAATAGCAAAGTTGCGGTCGAAATCACAGAAGTACCCGTCCCAGGTGGAGCCAGTGTCCAGCATTATAATGTCCCCTGCCTGCAGCGGCCGAGCTGTAGGCGGAGAGATCACGTCACTGTAGCCGCCCTGATCCGCGCCGCCGACCAGATAAGGCACGTCATCTGCGCCCTGCGCCAGCGCTTCGCGCCGGAATGCGCGGAACAGGTCCTCAAACGGCTGACCCTCATGGGCGATCTCCGGAACCCGTGCGAAGGTCCGCGAGCCGATGCCGCAGATGTGGCGCAGCTTTTCTATCTCAGCCGCGGATTTCACCATCCGCAAACTGCGCACCAAGGGCGTCGCATCCGCAACATTGAGCCCCGGCAAGCCTGCCATCAGGCGTTCGTAATCGCCCAGCGGCATCCGCAGCGCCGTTTCATGCCCCTTCATCACCCCGATCGTCCCGCTTCGCCCGGCAATCGGCGACAGCAGTTCGGTCAGCAGGCTGAGGCCATCGTCCTCGGGTGCAGGCGCGCTCCAGGTGCGGATGTCCTCGACCCAGGTGCGGCGCATCAGATCGGCACCGATTTCCGGGATGATGGCAATCGGCTTACCTGCAGGCGGCACAAACAGGAACCAAGGCCGGGTCGGGCTTTGCCAGAACAGCGTGTGGAAGCCGCTGAAGTAACGCACTTCCGGCTCAGTCAGCAGCAGGAGCCCGTCGAGCCCCTGCCGTGCCATCAAGGCCTGTGCCTTCTCTGTCCGGGCTGCAAATTCTGAATCCGGAAACCCGCGCGCGGGTGTTTCAGACATGGTCTTTCCCTTCCATGATCGCGGCAAAGATCGCCGGATCGGTGACACCCTCGGAACCGATCAGCAGCACGCGGGAGTCCGCATCCAGCCCCATAGTTTCCTTCATCTCTGCTGATTGGCAGGCGGAGATAAGCGCCGCCAGCCCTGCGACCGCGCTTTCACCTGCCTCAACCAAGGGATCGCCGGTCTCGGCATTGGCCAGCAGCCGCACCGTGGGTGCCACGATGCTGTCCGGGATGGTCAGGAAGTCCGAGGCTTCCTCAGCCAGGATTTCCCACGCCATCTCCGAAGGCTCGCCGCAGGACAGGCCCGCCATGATGGTCTCTTCCTGAATGGCGAAATTGGTCGCCTTACCGGCTTTCGCACTGTCAAACAGGCAGGCCGCCAGTTCAGGTTCAACAATCACCACCCGCGGCGCCTCAGCCCCGTAGAACTGGCGCAATGCTGCCGCAACCGAGGCAGCCAAGCCGCCAACCCCG
>JBFOLS010000359.1:0-2707 GCA_040830225.1 Leisingera sp. | reverse complement strand
TCCAGCCCCGCAGAAACCCACAGGCTCAATTCCTTTTTGTGCGTGCCGCTGTCATCTCCGCGGCTGACAAAGGCTGCCCCGGCACCGGCGACCTTCTGCAATGCCGCTGCGGCATTTTCAGTGCCCGCAATCCCGGCAGCATCGCCTTTTGGGCCGATGAAGACAAAGTCATTATACATGATCTCGCGGCGATGGGTGCCATTGCCATCAGCCAGAAATGCCTCCTCAGCCTTCTTCGAGTGCACCAGAATCGCGTCGACGTCTCCCGCTTCACCCAAGCGGATCGCCTGACCGGAACCGACGACCAGCAGCTGCACGTCCAAGCCCAGGTCTTTCTTGATCTCCGGCAGCAGTACCTCTGCAAGGCCGGAATTGTGGAAGGAGGTGGTGACCGCCAGCTTCATCTCTTCCGCCAGCGCAGCCGTGGCCAGCGCCACCGAGGCAACAGCGCCCAATAACAGACGTTTCATTCAACAATATCTCCGTTCAGAAATGCGCGTCCCTGTGGGGTTTCGGGTCCAGCAAAGAAGCTCTCTGCCGGGCTGAATTCGTGGATACGGCCGCCGAGAACAAAGATCACTTCATCCGCGAGCCGCCGCGCCTGGCCCATGTTATGGGTGGACATGACCAGCCGGGTGCCGCTTTCGGCAGCATGCGCCAGGATTTCTTCAATCTCCCGCGTCGCGCGGCCGTCCAGCGCCGCGCAGGGCTCATCCAGAAACAAGACCTCCGGCTCACGAACCAACGCCCGTGCCAGCGCCAATTTCTGCCGCTCGCCTCCCGACAGCATGGCGGCCTGACGCTGCAAGATGTCGCCCAGCCCGACGCGGGACGCCCAATCAGCAGCCCTTGTCCGCGCTTCCTTGCGGCCAACACCTGTCAGCCGCAGCGGGTAAGCGATGTTATCGAGCACCGTGCGCCGCATCATCACCGGGTTCTGGAACACAAAGGCCTGCCGCTTCTGCGCTTCCTCCAGCGGGCAGGCCCAATCCAGGCGGCCGCCGTTCATCCGCACGATCCCGTGCAGCATCTTCAGCAGCGTGGTTTTGCCCGCACCGTTGGGGCCGATGATGATCGAAGTCCCCAGCCCGCCCAAAGTCAGGTCAACCGGGCCAACCAGAACCTTGCCGCGGCGGCGCACTTGCGCGCCCTTGGCCACCAGAGGGAACATCTGCATCACCAGCGCCCCTCGCTCTCGGTGCGGCCCAGCCAATGGATACACAGGTTGACCGCAATCGCCAAAGCGATCAGCACAAAGCCCAGACCCAGCGCCATGGCAAACTCACCCTTGCCGGTCTCGAGCGCAATCGCCGTGGTCAGCACACGGGTGGCATGGTCGATATTGCCGCCCACCACCATGATCGCCCCGACCTCGCCGATGGCCCGGCCAAAGCCTGCCAGCGCCGCCGTCAGCAGCGCCCGCCGTCCGTCCCACAGCAGCGCCTGAATGCGCTGCAGCTGGGTCGCGTTCATGGAAATCAGGAGATCGTGGTAATCGCTCCACAGCTCCCGCAACGACTGATGGGCAATCGAGGCCACCAGCGGCACCACGATGATCACTTGCGCGATGATCATTGCCGTGGGCGTGAACAAAAGGCCAAAGACACCAAACGGTCCGGCGCGGGAGAGAAACACATAGACGACTAGGCCAACCACTACCGGGGGCAGCCCCATCAGCGCGTTCAGAACGGCAATCGTCGCACGCCGCAGCCGGAACCGGCGCACCGCCAGAAAGGCCGCCAGCGGCAGCGCGACAGCGCAGGCAATCGCCAGTGCCGTCAGCGTTACCCGCAAGGAACGCAGGGTAATTTCCACCAGATCCGCGTCCAGCGTCGCCAGCAGCCAAAAGGCCTGGCTCAGTCCTGCCCACAGATCATTCATCTTGCTTGGTCAACTCCCCATCGGCGTATCGGCTGGATCTAACACCCTCTAACGGATTTCAAAATCACAGGAGAAGGCATTGGAACAGCCAAAAACGGCAGGCCTCTGGAAAAAGGTCATTTTGACCACCATATCATTACGGTCAACCAAGGGCTCTGGACAGAAAAGCCCGGTTCCGGCGGGTTTCTCCGGCAAGGCCGCAGTAAACCGTGCCGCCTGTTAGCGCCAAATCACCGCATTTGGCTCCAAAACCGCCTGAGCGCGCTTGCGTGCGCGTTTTGAACGTGAAACAACCCCCGCCCAAAGTGTCACCCCGGACGCAACCTTGAGGAAACGCCATGTTCGACCTGCAATCCATGCGGGATCAGCTCGCCACCCACTATGATCTGGCGCCCAATCCGGCCTTGGCCGAGAAGATGGCAGACGTGTACGCGCGGATGGACCGCGTGGTGAACCCCGTCGAATGGGTCACTCATGCGCCTTACGTTGCCGCGATCCTGGAACTGAAGAAGCAGCGCAACGCGGTGATCCTGGCGCATAACTACATGACGCCCGAGATCTACCACGGCATCTCCGACGTGGTCGGCGACAGCCTGCAGCTGGCGATCGAAGCCACCAAGGTTGAGGCCGATGTGATCGTGAAGTGCGGTGTGCATTTCATGGCCGAGCCCTCCAAGACCCTGAGCCCCGGCAAGACCGTGCTGATTCCGGACAGGGAAGCAGGCTGCTCGCTGGCGGAATCGATCACTGCCGAGGGCGTCGAGGAAATGCGCCGCCGCTACCCGGGCGCGCCGGTGGTCACCTATGTGAACACCACCGCCGAGGT
>JBFOLS010000358.1:0-2109 GCA_040830225.1 Leisingera sp. | reverse complement strand
GAGGGGTAGGTGGCGACCAGTTCCTTGTCCATCTCGTGGCCCAGCACAATGACCGAGTTTAGCCCCTCAGGCAGATCATGCGGTGCCTCGGACATGTCTCGGGCGTCGACCCGTGCGGTATAGAGCCAGCGCCCGTCCATGTCGGTGATGCCGCAAAGGTCGGCGCCGAAGAATTTCGCAATGCGTTTCACTTCCGCGGACATCTTGGCGGGGTCGTCGATGTCCAGCGCGTCCTTTGCCACCGGCGTGTCGGGGCGGATGGCGGCCTGGAACCCTTCGCGGATGCCGTCTTTGGCCCGGCGGCCGGAGACCACATCGGAAATCAGCCAGGCGGCATTGCGCAGGGCAAAATCGCGTTGGGTGAAGCCGTCTCCGCGCCGCGGGGCTGCTTCCATCCGGTAGGAGGAGAAGAACTTGGCAGTATGCTTGGATTTCACCCGCTCGTCCCAGAAGGCGCGCGTGAAGATGTCGTTGCGCTGCGAGAACCGCTCGAAATCATCGGTGACTTCGATCCCTGCGGCTGCATCGCCGTCGCGCTGAGGCGGGGTATTCTGTGGCCAGGGCATGGCCGGACGCTATCGGGCAATAGGGGCGCGGGCAAGGGACCGCGGAGAGTTATTTAACAGAACAAGGAGACAGTCCAGTCCCGCACCATGACGACCTCGGCGCTGTTCGGGGCTTCGCCGGCGGCGGGCATCAGGTAATGGCCCTGGCCCATGGGAATCTCGGCTCCCAGCACCGGCGCCAGTCTCCCTTGCTGCAAGGGCAACTCGGCATAGCGGTGCATCAGCATGGCCACCCCGGCGCCCGCGGCTGCTATCTCGATCGCAGCGAGCGAGGTGTCCACATAAAGCGGCGCCGTGCGGTCCTTCAGCGGCACGCCTTCCTGCTCCGACAGCCGCAGCCAATGATCCTGATAGCCGTGGATATGGATAAGTGTCTGGTCAAACAGCTGGTCCACGGATTGAAGCTGCTGGGCCAGTTCAGGCTGCGCCACTGGAATCACGCTTTCTGTGGACAGCAGATGTGCGCGGCGGTCAAACCATCCGGAAGGCCCCAGCCGCAGATCGATGTCCACGTCCTCATCCTGGGTGCTGTCGGCCCAGACAGCTGAGATCAGCCGGATGCGGATATGCGGATGGGCGGCATGAAACGTGCCCAGCCGCGGGGCAATCCACAGCACAGCCGTCGAGATGGGCGCCCGCAGCGTTACCGTCCTTGTCTGCGCGTGGCCCAGCAGTCCGCGGGTGGAATAAGCAATGTCTGTCAGTGCCTGGGCAACAGATGGGTAGTAGGCATGGCCAAGCTGGGTCAGCTCCAGATGGCGGGCGCGGCGGATAAAGAAAGTGATGCCAAAGCTTTTCTCCAGGCTGCGCACCTGATGGCTGACTGCAGCCTGGGTCAGGCCCAGCTCCTCGGCTGCGGCGGTGAAGCTTTGCAGGCGGGCTGCGGCTTCAAAGGCGCGCAGCCAGACCAGATTGGGAAGATCGGACATAGTGTTGCAAAAAAAAATTGGGCCAGACAGTGTTATTATTCGTTTTTGTTTTGGCTGAGGTCAAGCTAGCCATGTCGCAGACATATACCCCGGGAGGAGGCACTCGAAATGGCAACGGATATGAAAGTCGGCTTTATCGGCCTTGGCAATGTTGGCGGCAAACTGGCGGGCAGCCTCGTGCGCAATGGCCTGGATGTGACCGTTCACGATCTGGACGCAGACCTGGTGCAGTCCTTTGTGGAGCGCGGCGCCAAGGCAGGCGGCAGCCCGGCGCAGATGATGCAGGATTGCGATGCGGTGATCACCTGCCTGCCGAGCCCGGCGGTCTCGGACGCGGTGGTCAGCGAAATGATCCCGCATGTGCAGCCCGGCAAGGTCTGGATGGAAATGTCCACCACCGACGTGGAAGAGGTGAAGCGCCTGGGCGCCCTGGTGGCCGAGCGCGGCGGCGAGCCGGTCGACTGCCCGGTATCGGGCGGCTGCCATCGGGCGGGCACCGGCAATATCTCGATCTACGCGGGCTGCGAGCGCGCCACTTTTGAACGCATCCTGCCGATCCTGACCACCATGGGCCGCCGCATCCTGCATGTGGGCGAGATCGGCAATTCCTCGGT
>JBFOLS010000357.1:0-2447 GCA_040830225.1 Leisingera sp. | reverse complement strand
TTAAACCGGGTGTGCCGCCGGGGACGCCGCTACAGCGTTTTCAGATACTCGATCAGCGCTGCCCGCTCCTGATCACTCAGGGCCCGTCCGACCACGCCGTTGCCGTATTCCCCGGCGCGGCCTTCGAAGGAATGGCCGGTGTTGCGGTTGCCGTCCTTTGCGGTGTCGAGGATGAAATAGCCGTCCTTGTAGAGCGGTTGTTCGCCCTGCAGCACAGGCTGTGCCAGCCCGACTTTGACCGGATCAAAAGCAGGGTCGCCCAGCTGCACGTAGCGCGGCCGCTCGGCGGCCGGGCGCAGCAATGCGTCCAATGTCGGCACCGAGCCGTTGTGCAGGAAGGGGGCTGTGGCCCAGACCCCGTTCAGCGGCCGCGCCTTGTAGCCGGCCCCAGCCTGCAGGCAATTGGGGCGTTCGCCCTCGAAATAGGTGCGCAGGTCCCGGGGAATGAAACTTGCCTCGAACCAAGCGCTGTTGACCTGCTGCACGATGGCGCCAAGCGCCAGGGCAAAGCTGACCATCGGGCCGTCCTGGACATGCACCTGAACCAGCTGGTTCTCGCTGCGTTCAGTACGGTGCTGCACCTTGGTGTCCAGCGCGCTGGAGGCGTATTGAGCGCGTCCTTCGAACCTCGGTTCCGGCGCGCAGACGGCGGCATCGATGCCCATGCCCTTGGCGCCGCTTTCCACGTCGCCGGCTGTGTTGACGGTGCGTTCGGCCAGGACTGCGCCCTGGGCCGGGTCGGTGCCGATGTCTGCCTGCGGCAAGATGTTGAGCGCCAGGAAGGCCTCGCGGGTCTGATGCCCGGTGCCGCCTGCGGTGTAGCTGATCTTGCGGAAGTAACTGTCGCTCCAGATCGCGTCCGAACTGAGCGGCGGCAGGTGGCAGCCCGCGCAGATCCCGGCATAAAGCCCGGCGCCCTGATCCGCCAGGCCCTGGTTGATTGCAGGCAGGCTGTCCGGCCACTGAGGCGCCCGCAGGCCGCCGAATTTGCGCTGGGCAAAGGGCGGCTCCTTGCCGGCCAGGCTGTCCTCGATCCATTTGAGGTTCTTCACCGGGACCGAGGAGGAAAACCGCCCTTCGCCTGCGGGGGCAGTGGTGTTGACAGCAGCATGCACGCCCATGGCTTCGCCGGCGTTGCGCACCAGCGGCTGCATGATCGAACCGTCGTACTGCACCCAGTCGAACCAGGAGGCGGTCCAGATATGCGGGTAATTCACCGGCGCGTTGATCGGGGTGTAGTTTTCCCGGCGGCCGGTGTTTTTCGAGAACACCTGGTTGCCGATGCGGTTCAGCGCGTCAAGGCGGCCGTAGCCCTCGGTCACTTCGATCACATCTGCCGCCTTGGCACCTGCGGCCAGCACCGTTTCCAGGTTCTTTGCCAGCGGCGCCTTGGCGGTCTGGCTGTAGGTTTCCCCCAGCACATTGCGGGCAAAGCGGTCAAACCGGCGGTTCGGCAGCGGCAGCTTGGAAGACAGCAGGGTCTGGCCAAGCGCCGCGCCCAGTCCCTTGGAGAATTGCTGCAGGTCGGTCACGGCAGGGCCGCCCTCGACGATGTATTCGGTGCCTTCGTAGGAGAAACGCCCGGTGTGGCAGGCTGCGCAGGTGAAACCCACGGCGGTGGCGGTTTCGGGCAGGCCCGCCAGATTCTGGAACGGGGTAGCGGCAAAGCCGATGGGAAGCCCGTCCGGATTCCCGGGGCTGGCGGGCGAGGAGATGAAGCCGTAGCGCTCCAGGTAGCCGGGCTCGGTAATGCGGGGCTCACGGTCGGGCCAGAGCAGGCCGAAAGGAGAGGCTTCGGGCTGCTCCAGCGCCAGCAGCCAGCTGTAGGGCACCGGCAGAGTTCCGGTGCCTTGCGAGATGAAGTGGAATTTTTCCGTGGTCTCGGGGTCCCAGTTCTGCGCCAGCGCCACCCGGTTCTGCGCCGGGGTTGCTGCGGGCAATTCCGGCGGGGTCAGGTTTTCGATCAGCACCCGCGCCGTGGTGCTGCGCAGGGTAAAGAACAGGAGCGCGGCAAGCAGGATCAGGAGAGTGGTCCAAAAACGTTTGCTGAAGAACAGGGAGAAGCTGAAGGTCATGAAAATATCCGCGCTGGTGAGTGGCTGGGCAAAATTGCACTCATCCATAGGGCGAGTTACGTGGCGGCAAGTCAAGGCCTGGGAGGGCTGGGGCGGGCTCAGCCCATTGATGTCATGGAGCTGCGCCTGCGGGCGCGGGCAGCGTCGCTTGAAGTGCTCCACCAGGCGATGCCGCCCCACAGAAGTATGTAGAAAACACCAGTCGCCAAAACCAGTTCACCCGGAAACGGGCCGATGTCCGCGCGCTCAACAGCTTGCGGCAATGACGTCACGCCAGTCGGGTGCACGGCGATTTTTCCCGCGTAGGCAAGCGTTTGGATCAGCAGTATCCAGAAGTAGTTGCGGCGGATCCGCCGCCCGATCGCGGTCATC
>JBFOLS010000356.1:0-3526 GCA_040830225.1 Leisingera sp. | reverse complement strand
TTCGCCCTCCTGCGCATAGTCGCCCTGCCACAGGCCTTTCACCGCCGGGATCAGCTCGCGCATGCGCTGGCCCGCCTCCCAGGCATCCATGCCGGGCATCATGCGCTCGTATTCAAAGGAATAGGCGCCGCGGGCAATGCCGAGGTCCAAGCGGCCGCCGGTGATAATATCGGTCATCGCCGCCTCGCCCGCCAGCCGGATCGGATGCCAGAAGGGGGCAATCACCGTGCCGGTGCCCAGGCGCACATTCCTGGTATGGCGCGCCACATCCACCAGGTTCAGGAACGGGTTCGGCGCGATGGTGAAGTTCATGCCGTGATGCTCGCCGGTCCAGATGGCATGCATGCCGCCGTCATCGGCGATTTTGCACAGCTCGATGAACTCGTCATAAAGCTGCTTCTGGTCCTCGGCCTCGGAGATCCGCTCCATATGCGCAAAGAGGGAAAATTTCATGCGCTTTAACTCCCTGTCCCCACGGGCCGTACCTGGCCGCGGGTCTGGTTTCCATAATACACCCCGAAGTTGCCGATCCGGGCCTCACTGGCAAACCGCTCCAGCATGGTGCACATCGCCGCATCGGCAATGTCCATCAGCGTGGTCTGGTTAAGCTCCGTGAAAGCGCCCCTGGCCGGCGTGCCCCCGGCGGATTGGCACAAAAACGAGATGTGCTGATGTTCGCGCGCTTCATCTTCGTAAACTGAGTAGATAAACCCCGGCTCCGCCGCGATGCCGCTTTCCGCTATCAGCCGGGCCAGCGCCGCCGAGGCGCCCTCCTTGCCGACCCGGATCTCCGGCAGCGTCAGCTTGCCCTGCTCATTGCCCACCAGCAGCACCTTGCCCTCGTGTTCAATGAGCGCCGAGACGATCAGCTTGGCGCCCTGGGCCAGGGCTTCGGCTTCGGCAGCCGCCGTCACATAGGCGCCGCGGGCGTAGCCGAGACCCGGCGCGGGCGAGGTCTCAAACGCCTCCACCCGGCCGATCAGGATCAGGTGATCGCCAGCCTCCACCCGGTTGTGCATGCTGCAGTCGAACCAGGCCGAGACACCGTCCAGAACCGGGCTGCCTGCGGGCCCCTGCTGCCAGGAAACCGCGGCAAAGCGGTCCTCGACAGGCCGGGCAAAGGTGTTGGACACATCTTTCTGATCCTCCGCCAGCACATTGACGGCAAAACCCGCCGCCTGCTCAAACGCATCGTAGTTGCTGGAGGAATTGGCCAGGCAGACCAGCACCAGCGGCGGATCCAGCGAGACGGAGGTAAAGGAGTTGGCAGTAAAGCCGATCGGATTGCCCTCAGGATCCTGCGCCGTCACCACGGTGACGCCGGTCATGAAGGTGCCAAAGGCATTGCGCAGGGCGCGCGGGTCCATGTCGCTCATGGCGTCTCCCCTTCCACTGGCGCTGCCAGCCAGTCCTGCAGCGCTGCGTTGACCGCCTCCGGGGCGGTCAGATTGACCATATGCCGGTGGCCTTCGATGACAATGGCGCGGCCCCGCGGCGCCGCGGCCGCCATCGCTTCGGCCATTTCCGGCGTCGAGTTCGGATCGCCATCGCCGGTCAGCGCCAGGAGCGGGCAGGTGATGCCCGCAAAGCCATCCGCATAGGTGCTGTCGCCATGGGCAAAGGCGGTATAAGCCGCCGCGTAACCGTCCAAGTTCACATCCGACAGCCATCCGGCCACCTGCGCCCGCGCCGCTTGGTCGGCGGCACTGCTCCCGAACCAGCGGGTGAGCGGCGTTTCCAAATCAAAACTGCCCGCGCGGATCTCGCCTGCGCGCGCCGCAACCGCCGCCCGCGCCTCGGCGCTCCGCCGGAACACCCCGTTCAGCAGCGCCGCCCGGGCCACGTTCCCGGGATGGCAGACCGCATAGCCGCCGGCAATAAGCGCACCCATGGAATGACCCGCCAAGGAGACCGGTCCCAGATCCAGAGCCGTCAGCACCCCCTGCAGCCAGGCCACATAGTCCGGCAGCTCCGGCGCGCCCGGCAGCGGCGCGCTGCCGCCGTGGCCGGGCATGTCCAGCGCGATGACCTCATGGGTCGGCGCAAAAGCCTCAATCTGCGGCCCCCAGGCTGCCGACTGCATGCCGACCCCGTGGATCAGCACCAGCGCTGCCCCCTGCCCTGCCCGCTGGCAGGAAACAGGCCCGTAAGGCTCAGACAGCTGCAGGATTGTCGAGGTCATGGCCCAGGTCCTTCAGGTCCTGATAACGGTCGCCGATGCGGTGATGCGGGCGGCCGCCGATCGAGGCGCCAAGCGCGATCACGATCTCATCCGGCCCCGGCGCATCCGCCACCGACAGCTGAATGGTCAGGTAATGGCTGCGCCGCCCGCCGTCGTTCTTGTCCATCAGCGGGATCTGCAGCGAAGCGTTCGCGGGCCCGCGGGTGTTGGTGAAGGCCAGATAGGACTTCGCCCCCACCGCCTCGCGGAAGTGGTTGCCAAAGCGCAGCGTGTGGATCAGCGCCGAGGCATGCTCGACCTCGCCATTGACGCCGACAATCGCCGATTTGCCGTAGCCCTCGACGCGTTCGCCGCCGCCCGCAGCCTCCAGCACCATCGCGGTCAGCTTCTCGCCCAGACCCGGCGCGCAGTCATGGATCGCCGGGCGCAGATCCTCGACAAAGCCCTGCCCCGCCCAGGGGTTTTTGATCACCGCCACCGCGGCAATCATCTTCAGCGGCTGCGCCGCCGCCTTGCCGCCCTCGATCAGGGTCTCTTCAACATGCAGCAGCGTCTTGCGGATTTCAGCGGGCATGGCTGGGTCTTTCCTGTGATTCCATTTCTTGAGCTAATATGGTATACCATAAGACAGTATGTCAATGATCCCTTGTTCCGTCCCGCCCCGGCTGCTATCGGAGAACACATGAACAGCCCCGCAAACCAGCCCGCGATGCGCAAAATCGAACAGCCGCCGCAGACCCTGCGCGATATCGTGCAGGAGCGCATGCGCGAAGCGATCATCGCCGGCCAGTTCGCCCCCGGCGAACGGCTGGTCGAGCGCCCCTTGTGCGACCAGCTCGGCGTCAGCCGCACCGTGGTGCGCGAGACCATCCGCTACCTGGAAGCCGAAGGGCTGGTCGAAATCCTGCCCGGCAAGGGCCCGATCGTGGCGCAGCTCAGCTGGGAGGACGCGCGCCAGATCTATGATATCCGCCAGATGCTCGAAACCGCCGCCGCCACCGAATGCGCCCGCAACATGACGCCTGCGCTCGCCGCTGCCCTTGAAGACGCGCTTCAGACCTTGCGGGACGCCGTCGCCGCCGGAACCCCTGGCCCCATGCTGCGGGCCGCGACAGAGTTCTACCGGATCATCTTCGACGGCGCCGGCCACAATGTCGCCTGGGAAATCGCCCAGCGTCTGAACGGCCGCATCAGCCGCCTCCGCGCCGTAACACTCTCCGCCGAAGACCGCCGGAAACCAGGCCCACAGCACATGCAGGACATCTGCAAAGCCATCGCATCCGCAAACCCCGAAGCCGCGCAAACAGCAATAAAACAGCACATCATGGACGCTAAACATACCGC
>JBFOLS010000355.1:0-10037 GCA_040830225.1 Leisingera sp. | reverse complement strand
TCAGGGCCCGCGCCCTCCCACTCGACAGTGACGGTGACGCGTTCGACGATCACATCCGGGAAGAACTGCGCCCGCATGTTGGGCATCGCCGCAGCCCCCAGCACCAGCATGATGACCAGCAGGAGATTGGCCGCGGTGCGGTGCCGGGTGAAATAGCTGAACAGCCCGCGGGCGGATTGCGGCAGGTCGCGGACCATGGGGATCAGCCTCCCATCCGGGATTCTATCCGGGTCACCAGCTGCGAGGGCACCTTGGCCTCGGCCAGCTGCTGCAGCATCTTTTCCTTCATTTCCGACGGCATCCGGCTGTTGCCTTCGACAAGGGCCACCAGCTTGGCACGGCGCTCGTCGCTGAGTTCAATCAGCTCTGGCAGCGCTTGCACTTCGGCGCCCTGGCGCAGGGGCCGCACTTTGATGCCCGCACCAAGCAAGGGCGTGCGGCCGGTCACCACTTCGCGGCCCTCCAGCCCGCTGCCGCGGATCAGAACGTCATCGCCCTGGCGGCGCACCAGCTCCACCGCCAGCGCCTCCAGCCGGTCCTCATCGCCCAGCACCAGGACTGAACCATCCGCGCCCAGCGCCGAGGCAGGAACGCGGGCCACTGCGGCGACTTCAGGCTCGGTCACCTTGACGGTGACAAAATCCCCTGGTTCAAATCCCGGCGCCGTTTCCAGCCGCGCATAAACCAGCCGGCCCGTCTGCCCGTCCCCGGCAGCGCCGCTGGCGCGGGAAATCTGCCCCGCAGCGCTAAGCCCTGCGCCCGCCGCATCCAGCGATACCCGCACCGGCGCGCGCAGCAGGCGACCTTCGCCGTCCAGCAGCCGGGCATATTGCGCGGTCGAGACCCGGAACGCCACTTCCAGCAGCTTCGGGTCCACCAGATCCGCCAGCTTTTCGTTGGCTGAAACCAGCCGCCCGTGCACCAGGGTCACCGCTTGCAGGGTGCCGTCGAAACCGGCCTTGATCGTTGTGTCATCCAGATCCCGGCGTGCTTCATCCAAGGCAATCTGCGCCCGTGCCACACGGGTAGCCGCCTGATCTGCGCGGGCCTCCGCCTGGCTCACCGCCTGCCGGCGCGAGATCACCGTCTGGCGCGCCTGCACCGCGGCAAGTTCCGCTGTTTCCACTGCCGCTGCGGTGCCAACGCCCCGTTCAGCCAGATCCACCTGCCGCTGGAAAGCCCGCTCGCGCAGCTGTGCCTGATCCTGGGTGGCCTGCAATTCATCCTGTGCCAGGATCAGCGCACGGCCCGCGTCACGCTCTTCGGCGCGGGCGTCCATCATGTCGGCCTCAGCCCTGTCCAGCGCAGCTTGTGCATCGGCCGGATCGATCTGCACCAGCACTTCGCCGGCCTGCACCCTGCCGCCTTCCTCAAAGTCCTCCGACAGTTGCACCACCCGGCCACCGACGGCAGTGCGCAGCTCCAGCGCGCGGCGGCTTTCAACCCGGCCAAAGGCCGTAAGCTCCGGTGCCACGGTCCGCAGGTCCGCAATCACCACATTGACCGCAAAGACACGCTCGCGCGCCGGCGGCGCCTTGCGTTCCGCATTCAGCTGCGTCTCGATCGCGTTGAAAATCATCTGCCCGGCAAACAGCAGCAGGCCCGCCGTTACCACCGCCAGGAAAAGCCCTGTCATACTCTGACGCAAAAAGCGCATGTCTCTCCCTTCCGGTGGCGGATGCTGCCGGGACCGCCGATGGCCTGCCAAAGCGCAATTGCCCAGACGGCACAATTATTTGCCCGCTTGGAAATATATGATTTTCCGAGCGGGTTTTCGAGGTTGCACGCCGCACACGGTTACTTCCGTCGCAGATGTTCCTCCAATCTGGGCATGATTTCCACGAAATTGCAGGGCCGGTGGCGGTAATCAAGCTGTTTTGACAGGATTTCATCCCAGCCGTCCTTGCAGGCGCCGGGGCTGCCGGGCAGCGCAAACAGATAGGTGCCGCCGGCCACGCCGCCCGTCGCCCGCGACTGCACCGCGCTGGTGCCGATTTTCTGCATCGATACCAGTGTGAAGACGATGCCGAAGGCCTCGATCTCTTTCTCATAGACATCGCGGTGGGCTTCAACCGTCACATCGCGCCCCGTCAGCCCGGTGCCGCCGGTGGAAATCACCACATCCACCTGGGGATCGGCGATCCAGGCCTTCAGCTGAGCCGCGATCTCTTTCCGCTCGTCAGGGATGATCTTGCGGCCCGCCAGGGTATGGCCCGCATCCCGCAGCCGGTCGACCAGTACCTGGCCTGACCGGTCATCCTCCATCTTACGGCTGTCCGAGACCGTCAGCACTGCAATGCGGACGGGGATGAATTCCATGCTTTCGTCAATCCGGGACATTTCCTGTCACGCCCTCTCCATTACTGCCAGCCGCACGGCCAGCCCTGCGAAAATTCCGGCCGAAATCCGGCCCAGCCAGCGCGAAAACACCGGCGAGCCGGTCAGCCGCTGCCCGGCCTGCCCGGCAAAGATACCAGCCAGCCCGTTGATGAAGAAGCCGCCCGCGGCCAGGATCAGCCCGAAGATCAGGAACTGGAGCAGCACCGGGCCTGCCTCCGGTTTAACGAATTGCGGCACAAAGGCGAGCACAAACAGGATCACCTTGGGGTTGGTCAGATTGACCAGAAAGCCGCTGCGAAAGGCGCTTGCGCCGCGCCGTTCAGACCGGTCACCGGCAATTGGCCCGGCGCGCAAGGCGCTCCAGGCCAGATACAGCAAATAGGCCACCCCGGCCCAGCGGATCACATCAAACAGCGCAGGCATGGCCGAAACCACCGCACCCAGCCCCAGCCCGGCCAGGGTCACATGCACCATGCCGCCCGCCGAGATCCCGGCGCTGGCGGCTACCGCCGCCCGGCGCCCCGAGCGCAAGCCTTGGCCGAGGCAGAACATCATATCCGCTCCCGGTGTCAGGTTCAGCGCCAGCGCCGCCGGGATGAAAGCCAGCAAAGTTACCGCATCGATCATGGGTTCACCTCAAACCAGTTCACCGCAGGTCCCAGATTGGCCACCTGCGTCTTGCCTAACGTGCCGCGGTACCCCCAGCAATCATGCACATGACCGCACAGCAGCAGCTGCGGCTGGATCCGCTCCGCCGCGGCCCTGAGCGCGGTCGAGCCCACGGACATCCCGCCGGACGTCACATCCCCATAACCTGCGGGCGGCGAATGGGAGATCAGAATATCCGCGTGATCGCAGGCCGCCAGCATCGCCCCCGCATGCACTTCGCTCAGATCGCAGGACCAGCTGCCAAAAGGCGTTTCCGGCACGCCGTAGCCGAGGCCGAAAAGGCGCAGCCCTTCGAAATCCGTGCCCTCGCCATGCAGCACCGTTGTGCTGGGGAACCCGGCCGCGCGCAGCTCGTCTGCGCTCTCGCCGTTTCCGGGCACGGCCACCATCGGCGCCTTCAGCCCGGCGAGCATCGCCACCGCACGGTCCAGCCCCTGCCGCATATTGCAGAAATCCCCGGCTCCGATCACCAGATCCGCAGACGCGCTGGCCGCCACGATCTCCGCCGCCTGGCTGCCCGAAAGATGGAGGTCGGAAAAGGCGAGAATCTTCATGTCCGCTCCTTCAGGCCTGCGCGCCCAGCCGCGCCTTCAGCTCCAGCAGATCCGCCCATGCCATGCGCTTCTGATGCGGCTGGCGCAGCAGATAGGCGGGATGGAACATCGGGATAACGGGCTTGTTCCAGGCCTGGTCCCATTGTCCGCGCAGCCGGGTGATGCCGCGTTTGCCCAGCACCGCCTGGCAGCTGATATTGCCCATCAGAACCAGGATTTCCGGCTCTGCCAAAGCCACGTGCCGTTCCAGGAACGGCTGCATCATCGCAATCTCCGCCGGCAGCGGGTCGCGGTTCTGCTGCGGCCGCCAAGGCAGGACATTGGTGATATAGGCGTTTTCGGCGCGGCTGAGGCCAATCGCTTCAAGCATCTTGTCCAGCAGCTGCCCGGCGCGGCCGACAAAGGGCTTGCCCTGCAGGTCCTCGTCCCGGCCCGGCGCTTCGCCGATGATCATCACCCGCGCCCCTGCCTGCCCGTCCGAGAACACCAGATTGCGGGCGCCGCGCTTCAGATCGCAATGGCTGAACCCCTCCATCGCCTCGCGCAGGGCCGGCAGGGAGGCAGCGCCCCTGGCGGCCTTCCTTGCAACGTCAACGGGGTCCGCTTCCTTGGGCTTGGGCGGCGGCGCAGGGGCGGCGCCCGGCTTCGGTTTCGGTGCCGCCTGCTCCAGCGCATAGCGGTCGACAGGTTCGTCGCACAGGGCTTCCGTGGCGCCAAGCTCAACCTGCCACTCCAACAGCGCCTTGGCGCTCCAGTAATCCAATGCCGATTCCATGCGCCCAAGCTACCCTGCCCGCCGTCCGAGCGGAACACCTCTCGGGCGCCGTCCTCCGGATTCAAGCCTTTCATCTTTCTGAAAATACTCCGGGGAGCGCGAGGGGCCGGCCCCTCGTCTGCAAGACCTGCGCAAACCGCCGCACCGCCTTGCCGCAAGGCACCGCCGCGCCTATAAGAGCCCGCAAATCAAGCGGAGCTGCCCTATATGTCCTTCGAACACCGCCACCTGCTTGGCATCGAACCGCTGAAGCCGCATGAGATCACCGCGATCCTAGATCTGGCCGACGACTATGTGGCGCTGAACCGCCGCCCGGAGAAACACTCCGACGTGCTGGCGGGGCTTACCCAGATCAACATGTTCTTTGAGAACTCCACCCGCACCCAGGCCTCATTCGAACTGGCGGGCAAACGGCTGGGTGCCGATGTGATGAACATGGCGATGCAGGCCTCTTCGATCAAAAAGGGCGAGACCCTGATCGACACCGCAATGACGCTGAACGCGATGCACCCCGACCTGCTGGTGGTGCGCCATCCGCATTCCGGCGCTGTGGATCTGCTTGCTCAGAAAGTGAACTGCGCGGTTCTGAATGCCGGCGACGGCAAGCATGAGCACCCGACCCAGGCGCTGCTGGACGCCCTGACCATCCGCCGCTCAAAAGGCCGTCTGCACCGGCTGAACATCGCGATCTGCGGCGACATTGCCCACAGCCGCGTCGCACGGTCGAACCTGATACTTCTAGGCAAGATGGAAAACCGCATCCGCCTCATTGGCCCGCCGACCCTGGTGCCCGGCCAGTTCGCCGAGTTCGGCGCCGAGATCTACGACGACATGCGCGAGGGGCTGAAAGACGTCGACGTGGTGATGATGCTGCGCCTTCAAAAGGAACGCATGGACGGCGGCTTCATCCCCTCGGAACGGGAGTACTATCACCGCTACGGGCTGGACGCCGACAAGCTGGCGCAAGCCAAGCCCGACGCCATCGTCATGCACCCCGGACCGATGAACCGCGGAGTGGAAATCGACGGCACCCTGGCTGACGACATCAACCGCTCGGTGATCCAGGAGCAGGTCGAGATGGGCGTCGCCGTGCGGATGGCCGCGATGGACCTCTTGGCCCGCAACCTGCGCGCCGAACGCCAGGCCAAGGCAGGCTGAGCCGCTTGGAAGGCGTCATTCATATCCCGGCAGGCGAACGCGGCGTGATCCGGCTGTTTGCGCTCGACATGCGGCCCGAGCAGGCGGCTTTCCTGAAGGAGCCCGGCGCGCTGGCGCAGGTTTTGGGTATTGAAGCACTGGACATGGATCAGGTTGAGGTCTTTCCGGTCTCTGATCTGGAGGACATCGGCCTGACCGGTTACCTGACCGAAGGCTGCGGCGTGCCGCGGGCGCAGGTCGAAGAAGACCTTGAAATGCTGCAGGCGCTGGAAGGCCATGTTCTGCTGATCCGCTCCCGCGCCTTTGATGGCAAGGAGGTCCGGCTGACCCCGGCAGACCAGATTGTCCTCAAGGGCACCTATGGCGAGCGGCAGACCAATTGGCGTGCTGCGCCTGCAACCGCCGAAAGCGCCAAACCCTATTCGGCACCCAAACTCTCCCCGCGCGAAGCCCGTTCGCAGGCCCGCCGCATCGGTGCCACGCTGTTTGCAATTGTTATGACACTGATTGCGCTGCTGATCTGGGGACTGGTGTTCTGATGTCTGAGACCGCCTTCACACCGGACCGCAGCGCCTATGTCCGGGCGCACGCCTGGATGGCGGCGATTGGCATGGGCGGCGCGATGGCTCTGCTGTGGGCCTTGGACAGTCCGCATATCTGGACCGGTGCCGTTGGCGGGCTGGCCGCGATCGGCCTGCGCGGCTGGTACATGGCCAGCGAGGAGCTGGCCGTGGTCTGGACCCTGACCAAGGAAAGCCTGACCGGCCCCGCCGGGCGCTCTGTTCCGGTCATCCAGATAGAAGCTGTCAAAACCTTGGGCAGCTATGTGCAAGTGATCACCAAGGGCGGTGATAAGCACCTGATCAAGTACCAGGCCGACCCGGCCGCAACTGCTCGGGCAATCGAGGAGCTGACGGCATGAACAGCACCGACTCATGGGCCGGTATTCTCGACGACGGCGAGGACATCATCTGGCAAGGCCGCCCAGAAGGCGGCATCTCCATGCGGCCCTTCTCGATTTTCGAGGCGGTTTTCGGCCTGTTCTTTGCCGGCTTTGCCCTATTCTGGATGACCCAGGCCGCCAAGGCTGGCGGCAGCTTCTGGATGTTCGGCCTGCTGCATTTCTCGGTTGGCGTGGGGATCGTCTTTCATGCGGTTTTATGGTCTGCTTTCGTGCGCCGAAATAGCTGGTACACGCTGACGAACCGCCGCGCCTTCATTGCCACCAGCCTGCCCTTGATGGGGCGGCGGCTGAAGTCCTACCCGCTGACCGGC
This sequence comes from Leisingera sp., assembly GCA_040830225.1. Classification (GTDB taxonomy): domain Bacteria; phylum Pseudomonadota; class Alphaproteobacteria; order Rhodobacterales; family Rhodobacteraceae; genus Leisingera. Next base: position 3,266 of record JBFOLS010000355.1, on the reverse strand, counting down.
GACACGCCGCTGGAGCTGGTTGACGGCCAACCTGCCAGCGTGTTCTTCGCCGAAAGAACCAAGCGCGGCAAAAATGGATCCTACACTGTACCGGTTGGGTTTGAACGCATTGCAGAGGGACGTGAAGTCTACCGCATGATGCGCGAAATCCAGGCCGAGGCCCTGAAAAGGAAAGCCCCCTGATGACCACTCTCTTCACCAACGCCCGCCTGATCGACCCCGAGACGGGCTCTGACACGCCCGGCGCGGTTCTGGTCCGGAACGGGCGGATTGCTGCGGTTGAGAAGAACGCGGTCAGCGCCGACCAATTGCTGGCCGCGCATGGCATCAAGCCGGAAGAGGCCGCCATTCAGGATTGCGGCGGCAAATGCCTGGCGCCGGGAATTGTCGATATCGGCGTCAAGGTCTGCGAGCCGGGTGAACGCCACAAGGAAAGCTATAAGTCGGCCGGCCTGGCGGCGGCGGCGGGCGGTGTCACCACCATCGTCACCCGCCCCGATACCGCGCCTGCGATCGACAGCCCGGAAACGCTGGAGTTTGTCACCCGCCGCGCCCAGGCCGACACCCCTGTGAACGTGCTGCCGATGGCGGCGCTGACCAAGGGCCGCGAGGGCCGTGAGATGACCGAGATCGGCTTCCTGATGGATGCCGGCGCGGTGGCCTTTTCCGACTGCGACCATGTGGTTGCCAACACCAAGGTGTTCCAGCGGGCGCTGACCTATGCCCGCTCCTGCGGTGCGCTGGTCATCGCCCACCCGCAAGAGCCGGTCCTGAGCAAGGGCGCGGCTGCCACCAGCGGCAAGTTCGCAGCACTTTACGGCTTGCCCGCAGTGTCGCCGATGGCCGAGCGGATGGGCCTGGACCGCGACATTGCCCTCTTGGAGATGACCGGCGCCAAGTATCACGCCGACCAGATCACCACGGCGCGCGCCCTGCCCGCGCTGGAACGCGCCAAGGCCAACGGGCTGGACATCACCGCAGGCACCTCGATCCACCACCTGACGCTGAATGAGCTGGACGTGGCGGGCTACCGCAGCTTCTTCAAGGTGAAACCGCCGCTGCGCTCCGAAGACGACCGGCTGGCGGTGGTCGAAGCGGTGCGCTCGGGGCTGATCGACATCATCTCCTCGATGCACACGCCGCAGGACGAGGAAAGCAAGCGGCTGCCGTTTGAGGAAGCCGCCGCAGGTGCCGTGGCGCTGGAAACGCTGCTGCCTGCAGCGCTGCGCCTCTACCACGCCGAGCTGCTGGACCTGCCCGCCCTGTTCCGTGCCATGTCGCTGAACCCGGCGAAGCGCCTGGGTCTGGACAGCGGCCGCCTGGCCGAAGGCGCACCCGCCGATCTGGTCCTGTTCGACGCGGATGTGCCCTTTGTGCTCGACCGCTTCAAGCTGCGCTCGAAATCGCAGAACACGCCTTATGACACCCAGCGGATGCAAGGCCGGGTCGAGGCCACATTTGTGGCGGGTGAAGCCGTCTACCGGAGGGACTGATGCCAGTTATCGAAAGCTCTGCCGCGGTTCTGATCCTGTGGGCGGTAATCGGCTACGGCCTGGGCTCGGTGCCCTTTGGCATGGTGGTCACCAATGCCTTCGGCCTCGGCAATCTGCGCGAGATCGGCTCGGGTAATATCGGCACCACCAACGTTCTGCGCACCGGCAGCAAGGCCGCCGCGGCGCTGACACTCCTTCTGGATGGCGGCAAGGGCGCGGCGGCGGTGCTGCTGGCCCGTTCCCTGGCCGGCGAAGATGCGGCGCAGCTGGCCGGCCTCATGTCCTTCCTCGGCCATTGCTTCCCGGTCTGGCTGGGTTTCAAGGGCGGCAAGGGCGTGGCGACATTCCTGGGCCTGATGCTGGCGCTGGCCTGGCCGGTGGGCATTGCCTGCTGCCTGACCTGGCTGGCGGCAGCTGCAATCAGCCGGATTTCCTCGATGGGCGCGCTGGTCTCTGCCGCCTCGGGCGCAGTCTGGGCCCTTGTGCTGGGCTACCAGCCAGTGGCCGTTCTGGCGGTGCTTCTGGCGGCGGTGGTCTATATCCGCCACTCGGCCAACATTGCCCGGCTGCGCGCGGGCACCGAGCCGCGGATCGGCCAGAAGTGAGCCCCGAAACAGTCAAAGGCGGGCTGGACGCGTTTCTGGCCGCCTTTGACGCACTGCCGCTGGGCGGTTTCACCGGAACTGCCAACGGGCGCAAATACACCGTCACCCGCGAAAACCTGGCTGGCGGCAGGGCCCAGAAGCTGATGGCCCGCGAGCTGGGCGGCACGGATTACATCAGCCTCAACCTCTACCGGCTGGGCTCCGGCGCGCTGCTGAAGCCCTGCGAGATGCCGGAGGAGAAAGTGATCCGCTTCGTGCTGGCGCTGGAGGTTACGGGATAAGCCGCTCCAGGGCGCGGCCGTTGGCCCAGGTGCCGTGCAGCTCACCGCTGGGCATCCGCACATAGACCACCGGATGCGTCTGCCCCCAATCGACCCAAACCACATCGCCGTTGCGCGAGCCATTGCCCGAGTAGCTTTGGCCGGCGATGCTCCATTGCATCTGCACGCTGCCGCCGCTGTCCTGGATCTGCACGGTGCCGGTATAGCTGCTGCCGTCAGGATTGCGGCCTTCGGCCCGGTAGACGCCGCTGACGCTTTGCGCAAAGGCCGGGAGCGCGGCCGCGGTGAAAACGGCTGCAACCCCAGCCAGGAAACCGCGGCGGGCGGAAAGTGATCCTGTCATCCTCAACTCCATTTTGCCTGCTGCCATACTGGCTGGAGGAAACCCGCCTGTCACCCGTTCTGCGCAGGAATGCACAGGCTGCCATGGCCTGGCGCACATTCAAATTGAGTTGTTTTGAACGTGATCAACCGGCTCTCCACATGGGTTCCGTGACCCGCAGCATACCGCGGCACACATGGTGAAACGCCGGCCGGGCAAGCAATTCGGAACACTCTGGCCGGGATTTGAAAGGACGGGACCCATGAACAAAGTAAAGGCACTGATCAGCGGTGTGGCTCTGTCGGTTGCGATGGCAACCTCGGCACTGGCGGCAGGCGTTGAGATCAACGCATCCTCCACCGGCCTGGCAATGCAGGGCTATGACCCGGTCGCATATTTCACAGACGGTGCCCCCACCAAGGGCAGCTATAAAATCACAACTGTTTTCAATGACGCAACTTACCGCTTTGCCTCGGAAGAGCACAAAGCGGCTTTTGAGAAGAATCCCGAAGCCTACCTGCCGGCCTACGGCGGCTACTGCGCCTTTGGCACTGCAATGGGCTTC
>JBFOLS010000354.1:0-4124 GCA_040830225.1 Leisingera sp. | reverse complement strand
GGCCTGCTGATCGGCTTCGGCTTCCTCAGCCAGTTGGTTCTTGATCTCACCCATCCCGGTCAGGCCCAGCAGGCGGCCGATGCCGGTGGGGTCGATGGCGTATTCCGAAGGCAGCACCACAGTGACCAGGATCGCGGCAGCCGAGGCAGCAGCGATCAGGGTGGATTTAACCAGTTTTTCCGGGGTGGGCAGGTCTTCGGGTTTAGGTTTGTCTGCGTTGTGCATTGGTAAAGTCCTAAGTTCAAAGGGAGAGGACCAGGCCGGTCAGCTGATATCCCATCAGCACAAAGCCGGCCGTCATCATCACGACATTGGCGGTATAGGCATGGCGCCAGAAGCTGTCCGAGCGGCGCCACCAGCTCATCCCGATCAGGATGGCCGAGAGCGCCAGCACCTGGCCGATCTCGACGCCGACGTTGAAGGCCAGGAGGTTGGCCAAGAGCCCATCCGGTGCAATCTCGTAGCCGATGATCTTGGTTGCCAGCCCCAGCCCGTGGAAGAAGCCGAAGATCAGCGTTGCGGCCTTGGTATTGGGCTGAACCCCAAACCAGCGCTGGAAGGCGCCGAGGTTGTCGAGCGCCTTGTACACGACCGACAGCCCGATGATGGCGTCGATCAGGTAGGCGTTGACGTTCCAGCCGAACCAGACGCCCAGCAGCATCGTGGTGGAATGGCCAAGGGCAAACAGGCTCACATAGATGGCTACGTGGTTCATCCGGTAGAGAAAGAAGACCACGCCGAAGAGGAACAGGATATGGTCGTAGCCGGTGACCATATGCTTGGCGCCGAGATACATGAAGGGGATCAGCTTCACCCCCCAGATCTCCTGGATGTAACCGGCATCGCCGGGGGTGACGTTATGGGCAGCCGCCATCGTGGCGCTGAAGATCAGCGCCAGGGCCGCCAGCAGGACAGGACCCCGGCGCGCATGGCGCTTGGGCCTGCCGAAAGGGGCAGAGTTCATGAAATTGCTCCGTTGGTTTGGATGTGTTCTGAGGGTTTGTCAGGACATCCAGACGCGCGGAGGGTGTTCGATTGCGAACAGGGGAGGAGGGGCAAAGCCCGGGTCTGCCGCCTGATGACGGTCTGCTGCAGGGATCTGCAAATGCAGCCCGCCCGGGGCAGGTGTCAGGGCTGAGTTGTGGTCGTGGTCGGCGGCGTCATGGCTGTGGCCGTGCTGGCTCCATAGCAGATCTGCTGCCTCGCCATGGGCGTGGCCGTGTTCGGCCGCCTGCTCGGCGATGCTTTGCTGGATCAGAGCCTGGCCCGGATCATGGCGCAGCGGCGCCTTCAGGCTCCAGGCGGCCACGGCAAGGCACAGCGCGATATTCAGTGCCATCAGCCATTTGCCTAAGCCTGCCTGCATTTCCATTGCCTGGTTTGATTGCTGCCTCCTGCGCCATATCCCCTAGGGGAGGATCGGGTCAACTGTAAAAACTTCACTGTTTTGGCTCTAACGGCAGTACCTCGCCTGCAGGCCTATTGGCCTCCGGCAATATATGCAGCGATGTTCTCTTTGCCGAGCAGGCGCTTGTGCTTGCTGAAGTCTGGCCCAGCAAAAACGATCCGCAGGTTCTCAACGTCCAGAAGCGGTTTGAGAGATACAGCGGGCAGACCGACCGCCCGCAGGATGGAGAGCTTCTTCAAACCTTTCAGCGGGGTAAGATCGGTGATGGCCGTTCCCGAAATACTGAAGTCCCAAAGCTCTTGCATGTTTGCCACCGGGGCCAGGCTGGCAATGGCGGTGTTGGTGACCGACAATTCCCGCAGATTCGTGCCCGCCAGAGGGTCCAGACTGGTGATGGCCGTGCCCTTCAAAGTCAGTTTGCGCAGGGCCTGCAATCCGGCAAGCGGGGTGATGTCGCTCACCCGGGTGCCGTCCAGCTCCAGCTCGGTGAGGCTGACGGCGCCGGACAGCGGTGTCAGATCTGAAATCTGGGTGCCGGACAGGATCAGGGTCTGCAGCGCCGGTTTGTTCTCGAGCCCTTCCAAATTCTGCAGCCGGGTGCCGCCTGCCCGCAGCATTTCCAACCGGTCCGACCGGGCCAGCGCGGCGACGCTTTCGACCGGGCAGTTGGAAATCCATGCGACCCGCAGATTAGCAGCGGACAGCGGGCTCAGATCGGAGATTTCCGTGTTGAAGGCGAGGAAAACCTCCAACTCCCTGAGATCCCCCAAAGGGCTCAGATCAGTGACCCCGGAATCGGCGATGTTCAGGCTTTGCAGCCGGGTGAGGCCGCGTGCAAAGCCGAGATCAGTGACGTCTTCGATACCCCAGACAGAAAGGTGCTCCAGCCCGGTCATCGCTGCCAGCGGGGTGAAATCCGGCGCGTGGACAGAATCAAGGCTCAGTCGCTTCAGCTCTGGCAGGCGGGTGAGCGGCTCCAGCCCATCGGCTGTAATGCTGACCAAGGCCAGTTTTTCCAGCTTGGCCAGCCCGGCAAGCGGCGTCAGGTCGACTGGCGCCTCGTACCGCAGGTCTGCCATTAGTGTAAGATCGGTGAGCTGGGTGAATTGCGCCAGCGCCTGCAGGTCCGGAGTGTGTTCGCCGATCCGCACCTGCGCCTTTAAATCATTGTTACTGATGCAAGTTTCACCGATCTCCACGCAATCTGCCTGTGCCGCCTGAGGGGCTAATAGAACGGCCGCAATCAGGAATGGCTGAAGGAGAAAACGAAAGCCGGGCATGCAATAAACCTTTGCACAAAGATGCTGAAACAGGGTTCCATGTTATTACCGCTCTGCAAAAGGCCCGCAAGAAATTTGTAACCGCAGGTAGAGGGCTGCTGTACCTTGCGCCGCTGTGCTGCCGGATGTACCCATGGCGCATGCGCAGAGAGGGAGGTGCTTTGATGCAGGACGATCCGAAGACACTCGTTTCCACAGACTGGCTGGCTGCCCATCTGAAGGACCCGGATCTTCGGGTTCTGGACGCGTCATGGTATCTGCCGCAGCAGGGCAGGGATGCCAGGGCGGAATACGAGGCCGCCCATATCCCCGGCGCGCGCTTCTTTGACATCGATGAAATTTCCGACAACCGCTCGGATTTGCCGCATATGGTGCCGCCGGTCGAAAAGTTCATGTCCAAGCTGCGGGCGATGGGTGTGGGCGACGGCCATCAGGTTGTGGTCTATGACGGCGCCGGCCTGTTCTCTGCTGCCCGCGTCTGGTGGCTGTTCCGGCTGATGGGACAGAACAACGTCGCCGTTCTGGACGGCGGCTTTCCGAAATGGCAGGCCGAGGGCCACCCGGTCGAGGACCTGCCGCCGGTGATCCGCGACCGCCACATGACCGTCCGGGTGCAGAACCATATGGTGCGCGACGTGACCCAGGTATCTTCAGCCGCCAAGCTGGGGGATCACGAAATCGTTGATGCCCGCTCTGCCGAACGCTTCCGCGGTGACGCACCGGAGCCGCGTGAAGGCCTGCGCGCCGGCCATATCCCCGGCTCCAAGAATGTGCCCTTTGGCCAGGTGCTGAATGCCGATGGCACCATGAAGGACGCTGCCGGCATCCGTGCCGCCTTTGAGGCGGCTGGCGTCGATCTAAATAAACCTGCGATTACTTCCTGCGGATCGGGTGTCACCGCCGCCATCCTCAGCCTTGCCATGGAGCGGGCCGGCAAGACCGACCATTCGCTTTATGACGGGTCCTGGGTGGAATGGGGTGCCTTCCCGACCCTTCCCGTTGCTACCGGAGAGAACTGATGTTCGAGACCCTGAAACCCCAGCCCGCCGACAAGATCCTGGCGCTGATGCAGATGTTCCGCGACGATCCGCGCGCGGACAAGATCGACCTTGGCGTCGGCGTCTACAAAAACGCCGAGGGCGTCACCCCGGTGATGCGCGCCATCAAGGCGGCCGAGCACAAGCTGTGGGAAGAGCAGACCAGCAAGGCCTATGTCGGCCTGGCAGGCGACCCGGCCTACGGCGACGCAATGATCAAACTGATTCTGGGCGATGCGGTTTCGCGCGAAAACATCGCGGCTGCGGCCACCCCCGGCGGCACCGGTGCAGTGCGCCAGGCGTTTGAACTCATCAAGATGGCCAATCCCTCGGCCCGCGTCTTCGTGTCTGATCCTACCTGGCCGAACCACGTGTCGATCCTGAAATACGTCGGCATCG
>JBFOLS010000353.1:0-2303 GCA_040830225.1 Leisingera sp. | reverse complement strand
TTTCTTCAATGCAATGTCAACCTTCTTGAGCGGCCGGGCGATGCTCCGCGCCAGAAGCAATGCCACGGCCACAAACAGAACAGAGCCGCCGATGGCTGCCTGCAAGGCATTGGTCCGGGCCGCTGCGCTCACGGTCTCCCCCTGGGCACGCACTTGATCCAGCAGCGCGCGCACTTCCTTATGGACCGCGGTCAGGAGCGGCTCAGCATCGGCATAGTGCCCAGACACTTCCTTGCGCAGCTGCTTTTCCTTCAGCGACTCTGCGACATAGGCGGAAAAGGATTGCTGGTAGGTGTCCATCAGCCCCAGGATCTCTTTTTGCTGGGAGGTGCTGTCATAGTAGCTGGCAGGAAAGGCCTGGAACTCTTCCACCCGGGCGTTCAGACGGTCCAGGTATTTCGGAGCCTGGCGCATGATGAAGTCCTTTTCGTGCCGCCGCATCATCAACATCTTCACCTGCATGGTAGGCTGGTTAAGCGTCTTTAATGTGCCCTCGGCATTCTTAACTGCGGTGCGCAGCTGCCCCTCTAAGCCGCTGTTTTCATCCAGCCCCAGCCGGATGTTGCTACCGGCCAATTCGCCAAAGCTGGCCTCATAGGCATTGATTGCGGCGCCAATGCCATTCAGCTGCGTGACCGACACGGCCAGTTCCGGGATATCCGGCAGTTGATGGACAAGAGTGTCATAGGACGCATTGATCCTTGCCATCGTTTCGGCGTGGCGGACGGTGTATTTTGCGTCCCGGCGCAGAAGGAAATCCTTCTCTGCGCGGCGTGCCATCAGGAAGTCGAGTTCGATTTCGTCAAGGCTCAGGTAGACCGCCTCAATTTTGGAAATGCGCTGCTGCATCTCGTCACGCACATTGTGCGAATAGAAAAGGAGGCTGACCAGAACGGTCAGCAGACCTGCGGCGAGAGCAATAATTGAGAGGATAGCAGTACTGACGGAAAACTTGAACTTCATGTGTCTGGGCCATTTCTCTGCGGTGATTGGAGTTGGTTCTTGAGCCACCATTGAGTCCAATGGTTAAATCAGCGTGAGATTTTAGATAGAGAGTCGAATATTTTTGGGGCGTGAGCTCTGGCCGCCGGGACATGCCGGATACTTGTGACGGACTTTACCTTTGGGAAATTCCTTTCAGCTAAATTTTCGGAAAATTGGCGGTGCAGGGGGCGAAGTTTTGGAACGGAACGGGCGGTATGGAAAATGCACTTCCAGACCAGAAAGGAATGCCCCGGACGAGCCAGGGGAGCGATGAGCTCCCCTTCAACTTCATTCATATCGACAAATGGGGCAGGACCTCAGTTCGCATGGCCTTGGGGCTGCCGACGCTGCACTGGACGGCAGCTCTTCTGCGTCAAGAGATTGGCGCCAGCCGGTGGGTGCAAATGCCTTCCTTTGCAATCGTGCGCAACCCGTATTCGCGGCTGGCATCCATTTAACGTTACCGGATTGCCCTTAACCATCTCACAATGGAGGGCGGCAAGCTGGGATTGAACGAATGGATCCGGCGGGCCATTGGCCGGCGTGACCCTGTTGTCTGGGACAATCCGTACTTGTTTGCTCCCTGCGCCGCCTGGATCCTCGACAAGCAGGGCAGGAACCTTGTTGATTTCGTGATCAAACTGGAACGGCTCAAGGAAGATTGGCCTAAAGCCGGGAAACTCATCGGTTTCCGGCTGCCGCTAGAGTGCAACGCTGCCGCTGGAGTGCAACAATGTTACCTCTCGCCCAGCGGGGAGCACCGAAGCGGGCCTGGGTGCGGAAAGCGCGGCGCTCATTCAGCAGGGTTTCAAGGCGGATTTTCTTCTGTTCGGATACGATCCCCGGAACGTGACCGGGGCGCCTGGCGCCGAGGCCCGGGGTATTTGCTGCCGCCGGTTTCTAAGGCCCGCGCATTTTTGATCTGCCCGAGGCCTTGCTGCCGGGCGGTAGCATCTCGCCAAGGGTGTCGCGCTGCGCTATCAGACCGTCATGGCCCAGATCGACTCTCTCTTTGTGACCCGTCTTTACCGCGCGCAGCTGTCCGAACACGGACCCGAGGTTGACGCGCAGGAACTGGAAAATTCCTGCCTTGTTATCGCCGGCGATGATGATGCCGGGCAGGACTGGTGCGAGGAGAACGGCTATCCCGGCTATACCTCCTATGCCTCGCTGACGGATCTGCCCTGGCGGTTCCCGATCTTTGCCGATGTGGTGAAATCGCTGGATCTGCATGTGGCGGCCTTTGCCGAGGATCTGGAGCTGGATCTGGACGGCCGCAAGCTGGTGCTGGAGGATCTGTGGATCAACATCCTGCCCGA
>JBFOLS010000352.1:0-6529 GCA_040830225.1 Leisingera sp. | reverse complement strand
TGCCGTCACCTCGACGGTTCCTGCCGAGCTGGCGTTGAAATTCGGCGCAGCGCTGATCCCGGTCTATGCAGTGCGCCAGGAGAACGGGCTGGACTTCGAGATCGTGATGAGCGCCGAAGTTCCGCATTCCGATCCGCTCACGATGACCAAGGCGCTGAGCGCCGATCTGGAATCCATCGTGCGCAAACACATTGGCCAATGGTTCTGGATCCACCGCCGCTGGAAGCCCTATGTGCCGATTTCCAAGCCGGGACGCAAAGCCGGACCAGCGGCAGACTGACCCGGCTGTCTAATCCACCTTCGCAGCAGCAATGATACGCCCGAAAGGCGCCTGCTGCACCAAAACAGCAGCAAGCTGGTCACCCGGAACCGGCACGGAAAACTCAAGATCCCCAGCCCCGTCCCACTCGGCTGCAACCTGCAAATCCTCAACCACATTGGCATAGGTAAACGTGCGCCCAGCCAATTCGCCGCGCTTGATGCTGACGGTGCGCTTCGGTGTATAGCGTACCAGCTGTACAATCAGTTTTCCGCCCGCCATCTGCACCCGCGGCTGCAGCCGGATCACCAGCTCTTCTCCCTGCCGGTCTACAGAAAGAGAAACCGGACGCGGCTGTTCCTGATGCCTTTCGATGGCATCCGCCACTTTCATGGCATCGGCCCCCACCACATCATCCTGACCCATGATGATCATTTGCGGGGTATAGATCATCCGCCGGCCGCCCGTATGGGCATAGCCCTTTTGACGCCGGGTATGGGCCGGTTTGCCGAACTGATCCTTCCAGCCGATGTAGTCCCAGTAATCCACATGCAGCGCCAGCGGCAGCACATCGTCCCGCTCTGCCAGCTTGTGCAGAAGCGCATCGGCCGGCGGGCAGGACGAACATCCCTGTGATGTATAGAGCTCGACCACCACAGGTTCCGCCGCACTTTGGCCATAGGCCGGCAAAGCCAGACCCAAAGCTATCGCAATTGACACCAGAAGTTTCATGAATCGCCCACATAGTTTCTTAGGCATCTGGTCTAAAGATGTGCCCCGGCTTAGGCCAATCAATCATTTTTGAGCCGGGTTTGAACCAGGGATGGCGGGCCTTACCGCAAAAAATGTGTACAATCGCATACAAAAGTACTGCCTGCGGCGTTTGGACTATTGAATGCTTTATCTTCCTCATGCATTTAGCAGGCAGCGAATTCCCGATCTGAAATTCTTGAGGGAGGCCAAACATGCCTATCACCGTCGGTCAGGACAATGCCAAGGCGCGCAAAACGCTCAGCGTCAACGGCAAGTCGATTTCCTTTTACTCCATTCCCGCCGCCACCGAGGCCGGTTTTGGCGACTTCTCCAAGCTGCCCGCCGCACTGAAAGTGGTGCTGGAAAACATGCTGCGGTTCGAGGACGGCGGCTTCTCGGTCTCGACCGACGACATCAAGGCATTTGCCGAATGGGGCGCCAACGGCGGCAAGAACCCGCGTGAGATCGCCTACCGCCCCGCCCGCGTGCTGATGCAGGACTTCACCGGCGTTCCCGCCGTTGTCGACCTCGCCGCCATGCGTGACGGCATCGTGGGCCTGAAAGGCTCCGCTGCCAAGATCAACCCGCTGGTCCCCGTCGACCTGGTCATCGACCATTCGGTGATGATCGACGAATTCGGCAACCCGCGCGCGTTCCAGATGAACGTCGACCGCGAGTATGAGCGCAACATGGAGCGTTACCAGTTCCTGAAGTGGGGCCAGAACGCCTTCAACAACTTCCGCGTTGTGCCGCCGGGCACCGGCATCTGCCACCAGGTGAACCTGGAATACCTGGCACAGACCGTCTGGACCGACGTGGACCAGAACGGTGACGAAGTCGCCTACCCGGATACACTGGTCGGCACCGACTCCCACACCACTATGGTCAACGGCGCTGCGGTTCTGGGCTGGGGCGTTGGCGGCATCGAGGCAGAGGCCGCCATGCTGGGACAGCCGATCTCCATGCTGATCCCCGAGGTCATCGGCTTTGAGCTGACCGGCCAGATGGTCGAAGGCACCACCGGCACCGACCTGGTTCTGAAAGTTGTGGAAATGCTGCGCGCCAAGGGTGTGGTTGGCAAATTCGTCGAATTCTACGGCGAAGGCCTGGACCGCCTGCCGCTGGCAGACCGCGCGACCATCGCCAACATGGCGCCTGAGTACGGCGCAACCTGCGGCTTCTTCCCGATCGACGGCGAAACCCTGCGCTACCTGCGCAACACCGGCCGCGACGAGGACCGTATCGCGCTGGTCGAAGCCTACGCCAAGGAAAACGGCTTCTGGCGCGGTGCCGACTACAACCCTGTTTACACCGACACCCTGACCTTGGACATGGGCTCCATCGTGCCTGCGATCTCCGGCCCAAAGCGCCCGCAGGACTATGTCGCGCTGACCGACGCCAAATCGGCCTTCTCGAAAGAGATGGAAGAGACCTTCAAACGTCCGATGGGCAAGGAAATCGCTGTCAAGGGCGAGGACTACACCATGGAGTCGGGCAAGGTGGTCATCGCGTCCATCACCTCCTGCACCAACACCTCGAACCCTTATGTGATGATCGGCGCAGGCCTGGTCGCGCGCAAGGCGGCTGCCCTGGGCCTCGACCGAAAGCCTTGGGTCAAGACCTCGCTGGCACCGGGTTCGCAGGTTGTGTCCGCCTATCTTGAGGCTGCAGGCCTGCAGGAAGATCTGGACAAGGTCGGATTCAACCTGGTGGGCTACGGCTGCACCACCTGCATCGGCAACTCCGGTCCGATCCAGCAGGAGATTTCCGAGGCGATTGCCGAAGGCGATCTGGTGGCAACCTCGGTGCTGTCGGGCAACCGCAACTTCGAAGGCCGCATCTCGCCTGATGTCCGCGCCAACTACCTGGCCTCGCCGCCGCTGGTCGTGGCCTATGCTCTGGCCGGCACCATGGACATCAACCTGGCATCCGATCCGATCGCACAGGACAAGGAAGGCAACGACGTCTACCTGAAAGACATCTGGCCCTCGACCCAGGAAGTTGCTGATCTGGTGCAGGAAACTGTGACCCGCGAGGCGTTCCAGTCGAAATATGCCGACGTCTTCAAAGGCGACGAGAAATGGCAGGCGGTGGAAACCACCGACGCGGAAACCTATGACTGGCCCGCAGCTTCGACCTACATCCAGAACCCGCCCTACTTCCAGGGCATGGGCACCGAGCCGGGCACCATCTCGAACATCGAGGGCGCCAAAGTTCTGGCGGTTCTGGGCGACATGGTCACCACCGACCACATCTCGCCCGCAGGCTCCTTTGCCACCACCACCCCGGCCGGCAAATACCTGCTGGAACGCCAGGTGCAGCCGCGTGAGTTCAATTCCTACGGTTCCCGCCGCGGCAACCACGAGATCATGATGCGCGGCACCTTCGCCAACATCCGCATCAAGAACGAGATGTTGGATGGCGTCGAAGGCGGCTACACCAAAGGCCCCGACGGCGAACAGACCTCGATCTACGAGGCCTCGATGGCGCATCAGGAAGCGGGCACCCCGCTGGTGGTGTTCGGCGGTGAACAGTACGGCGCGGGCTCCTCGCGCGACTGGGCTGCCAAGGGCACCGCACTGCTGGGCGTCAAAGCCGTGATCGCTGAAAGCTTCGAGCGCATCCACCGTTCCAACTTGGTTGGAATGGGTGTCATTCCGTTCGAATTCACCGGCGGTGACAGCCGCAAGTCACTGGGCCTGACCGGGGACGAGACCGTCTCGATCAGCGGTCTGGACACCATCCAGCCGCTGCAGGAAGTGCCCTGCTCGATCACCATGGCTGACGGCTCGGTGAAAGAGATCACCCTGAAGTGCCGCATCGATACCGCGCCGGAGATCGAGTACATCGAGCACGGCGGCGTGCTGCACTACGTGCTGCGCAACCTGGCCACATCGTAAGGTTAATAAAATCAATATTTTAAGGGCGCCTCTTGAGGCGCCCTTTCTTGTTTCAGCCCGGCCTGGGAACCGCCTGCCAGCCCCTAACCTGTCATCCGTACAGACCGGCAGCACAACCTTAGTCCTGTTGGCGGGTATAATCGGTGCTGTGCAGGATCTGCTCAATCCTGCCTTCGGCGGCAAGCTCGGCAATTGCCCGGTTGAAGTCTTGCAAATAGGCATCGGCGCCGGAGGCCCTGGACAGGCCAAAATGCGAGGTCCTGCTGGAAATCGGTGTATTAACAGCCGCTAGCCTGTCCCCCCAGCCATTGCGTGTCACGTGATAGCGGCCGACTGCTCCGTCAATTGCAATCAGGTCCAGCCTGCCGAAAAGAAGCATTTGCAGCAGGCTGCCCGCACCGCCGCTGCGGACGATCGGGTTGTTGGCCGCAAACACAGCTTCCATTTCCGGATCAATCACACTGCCGTTCACCATCCCGAGCCGAAGCCCCGAGACGCCGGAATAACCTTCGCCCAATACCAGCCCATCGGGGTGCCGCTGCAGGTTATACCAGAAGGTGTTGGTCTGCTGAAAAGTCCCGACGGTGAAAGCAAGGTAACTCTCCCGCTCAGCGGATTTGAACAATGGCAGGATACCGTCAGACTCGCCGGCTTCCGCTTGCGCCTGGCACCTTTGCCAAGGCAGCAGCACGACAACCGCCCTGACCCCATCAATTCTCTCGGTCACCGCGTCCAGCAACTCGACCTTCAAGCCGCCCGAGGGAATGCCGCCGGTGCCCAGCGTATAAGGTGGGTAAGGATCATAGCAGAATCTCAGGACCGTTTCAGCCTGTGCGCTTGCCGCCAGGACACAGCCCGAAGCGACCCCGCGAACCAAAGTCTTCAGAGAACCGGACAGTGCCATCAATTGCTTCACCTTCCTTTGAAACATGTGCCACTTGAAGGCCTTGGCGCAACAAGGCCGCCCCGCCTTTCCTGGTAGTGTTACTGCAAGAAAAAGGGCCGGTCTGCGGCTTCTCGGGCCGCTGAATTCCTCAACCGAAAGGATACCGGAAAATCGACAATACCGGCTATACCGTTCGGTTCACTTGTGTAAAGGTGTGTTTTAAAAACACCTTAAAAACTCTTTCAAGTCAAGCAGAAAGCCGGACAGCCAGGCATGAAGGAAGCCGCGATCACTATCTTCTATCCGGACGTGGACACTTTTGATGATTATGCCAAGGCAGTTCTGGGCATGCTGCCGGACACGCGGAGTTTTCCCGGTTGTCTCGGCGCGCATGTGGGGATCAACCGCGATTTTTTTGAAATTGCCGTTTTCCAGATCTGGGAGTCGAAGGCGCATTTGGATCGCTACCTGACCTGGCGCGCCGAGTACGGCAGTTTCGACACCCTAAGCGCCACTATGCGGCGCGAACAGGACTTCCGCACCTTTTCGGTGCCATGAGAGAACCCCGGCTTTGCAGCAGGGGTTCTGCCTTTTGTTTCAGGGCCAGGAGCGCTCGCCCTCCAGAACCTGCGCGCTGAGCTCAAGATCGCCGGTGTTTAGAAATTCAGGATACTTGCCAGTCATTGCCCCGATCACCGCAGCGGAGCCATCCAGCTTGTCCGAGGCATTTTCAAAGGCGGCAATATAGATGCGGGTAAAGGCTACGCTGGAGGCATCCTTGGCAGCCTCCCCCATGTAATGCCCGGGAATGATCCGCTCCGGGTTCAGGGCCAGGATCTGGTCCAGAGTCTTGCGCCAGTTGCTGCGGCTTTCCGGCGTCTGGTTGTCAGCCATCCAGACATGCACATTCTCATAGACCGGAACGCCGCCGAGCACTGTCCTGGCAGACGGCAGCCACAGGAAAGTATGCGCCGGATCATGACCATCCAGCCCGACAACCTGCACCTCCTCGCCGTCAACCTGCAGAGCCGTGCCCTGCAGAACTTCCGGAACGATCAGCTCGCGCGGCGCGTTCCCGCCCAGGACCGGCCCCCAGAAATCGTACTTCAGCTGGATAGTCTTCTCGATCCCCTCCACGGTTGCAGGGGTCGCCACGATCTTCACATCCGGAAATGCTTCACGGATCCGGTCAACGCCGAAATAGAAGTCCGGGTCCTTATGGCTGATGAAGACGGTGGTCAGCCTTTTGCCCGTGGCCTGGATCAACTGGATCAGGTCCTCGGCGTCATCCCGTTCGAATTGCGCATCCACCAGGATAACTTCGCTGGGTCCTTCGATCAGTGATGACGTCACCGCAAACAGGCTGTTTTCGCCCGGATTGTATTCCGTGACTTTCAGATCTGCAGCAAAAGCCGCAGTTGAGAGGAAAGTCGCAAATACAAAGAAAATAACGTTTTTCATGGAGTTTCTCACTTGGCAGAGGACAACTAGTAAGCAGCCGTGAAAATTTGGCGTGGATGTTTCGGAGTTTCCGTTTCATCCAGCAGCGCTACGGCAAAATCCTCAGCAGAAATCCGGCTGCTACCCTCTGCATCGGTCAGCAAGGTGCGCCCGCCCAGGCGGAATTTACCTGTTCGTTCTCCAGGCTCAATCAGCCCTGCCGGCGCCAGCACGGTAAAATCCAGCCCGCTGGCCGCGACCTTTTCAAAGGCCTGCCGCATGCCCTGCGCC
>JBFOLS010000351.1:0-2212 GCA_040830225.1 Leisingera sp. | reverse complement strand
GCGATGAAGATGTGCAGGAACGCCCCCCAAGCCCAATAACTGAGGGTGTTCCCGGACAGGCGGACCCCCATGCCGTCGACGAGAGAATAAATCGAGATAAAGAAGCCGGTCCCTGCGGCAAAACCCAAGGCAGCTCGCCCGACGCCAGAGCGCAGCGCCTTCCAGCTGCTAAGCTGGATGCCGAGCGCAATGACGGCGATCCCGATCCAGGCCTGCAGCGGCAGCACTTCACCGGCAAAGATCATCGCCCAAATGCCCACCAGCGCCGGTACGATGCCGCGGGCAATCGGGTAGACGACACTGAAATCACCATGCTGATAGGCACGCCCCAACATGTAGTAATACCCGAAATGCACGACGGTCGACAGCAGGATATAGACAAAGCTCTCGGCATTGGGCAGCGGCAGCAGCACGATCATCACGGCACTGGGGATCACTTGGCCAAAGGCAACCAGCCCCAGCGTGGTGGTGCGGTCGGCCGCGGTTTTCACAATGGCGTTCCAGACGGCATGCAGCAGCGCTGCCGACAGAATGATGACAATAACAAAAAGGGTCATTTCAGGGACAGGTCTTTAGTGCAGCGGCCCGGTGTTCAGCCTTATCCGGCTTGCTCGGGCCGCATTTCGTTGACCAGCCGGGTCTCCAGCAGCTGGCCGTTCTGGTACAGAACCGGATAGGCCACCGCCGCGATATGGCTGTTGAATTCCCGGAGCGCCCGCAGCGTCTCCAAGTGGATATCCGAGGTTTCAAAACTTTCCCGGGCGCCGTTCTGCAACCGTTTGAGGTGGCGTTTGCGGCTGTCATGCTCCATTCGCTTCAACTCGGTCTTTTCCAGGCTCAAGAGCCGCGCGCTTTCCAGGTCATCGGAAATAAGCACGTTTGAGGCCAGCTGGAGATTGGCCAGTGTGGCCTCGTGCATCCGGGTGATTTCCATCCAGCCGTCCTTGGAGAACCGCAAGTTCTTCTTGTTCAGATCGCCGGCCAGCACGGTCAGGCGGCGCGCCACCACATCGCCTGCAGTTTCCAGGCGGATCGCATATTCCATCAGCCCGCGCGCGGTTTTGACCTGTGCCTTGCTGAACTCTTCCTCGGGAATGGCCGCGACATACTGGCGGATACCGGAGAGGCAGGCGTTGACCTCCTCGTCCATTGCCTGCACGGCCTTGATCTGCTCCTTGGTGCTGGAGCGGTACAGCTCCGGAACCGGGCGGAACATGGCGTGAACAAGATCCGACATCCGCAGCAATTCGCGCTTGAGGTTTGCCACTGCTTGGGTGGGAGATCCGTAGCTGCCCTGTTCCAGAACGCTCACTGGCCTGCCCGGCTGGCTGGCTTCGGTTTTTGCTGGCTCCGGGAACAGGCGCGCAAACAGCCCGTCCAGCTGGCCGCAGAACGGCAGCGCCAGCACCAGCAGCGAGGCATTGAAGGCAAGATGCGCGTTGACCAGCATCTGGCCGCCCTGCGGATCACCCAACATCCCTTGCCGCAGGGCAAGATTGGCCGCGAACAAAGTGACGACTGCCCACGTGCCGCGCAGCGCTAGGTTGGCATAGGGAATGCGCCTGGCCTTCAAGTCCATGCCGCGGCTCAGCCACACCGGAATGAAGGCCGAGCCAAAGTTTGCCCCCAAAACCAAAGACATGCCGGCCGCAAAAGGGATCGCGCCGATTTGCACCAGCGTCACACACATCAGGACCGCAGCCACCGAGGAATGCATTACAAAGGCCAGCGCGCCGCCAACCAGAAAGGCGGTGATATAGTCGCGCGCCAGATAGCCGGCAATGGCCGGCAAAAAGGCGCTGTCGCGGATCGGGTCCATCGCCTCGCGCAGGAAACGCAGCGAAATCAGGATGAAAGCCACCCCCATCAGGATCCGGCCCAGCTGGCGCGCTTTCTTAGCCTCGGTCTTGACGAACAGATAGCCTCCAATTGCCAGCAGAACCGGCACCAGCCAATCCAGCTTGAAAGACAGGATCTGGATGATCAGCGCCGAGCCTAGGTCTCCGCCGAGTACGATCGCCAGGCCTGCGGGAAAGGCCAGCATGCCCGAGGCGGCAAAGCCTGACGTGAGCAGTGCGACTGCAGCTGAGCTTTGCAGCACAATGGCCATGGTAACGCCAACAGCAGAGGATTGCAGGTAACTGCGCTGCCCCGTCATCACCCGCTGGAACGAGGCGCCGTAGCTGCGCTCGATTCCGGTGCGCACCATGCG
>JBFOLS010000350.1:0-2054 GCA_040830225.1 Leisingera sp. | reverse complement strand
CCGACCGGGTCCTGGAACATCATTGCGATGTCCTTGCGCAGCGGCCGCAAGGTGCGCTCGGAGGCACCGCGGATCTCCTGCCCGTCGAACTTGACCGAACCCTCCTGCGCGGGTGCCAACCCGGCAATGGCGCGGATCACCGTGGTCTTGCCGGAGCCGCTTTCGCCGACCAGCGCATAGGTTTCGCCCGGTTCCACGGCAAAACTGACACCGGCCAGCACATTGACCGGCCCGTAACTGGTCTTCAGGCCTTTTACATCCAGCAAAGTCATTCGGCGGCCTCCTTATGGTTCAGCCAGCAAGCTGCGTGGTGGCCCTCTTTCAGCTTGGCGAGCGGCGGCACCTCTGCGCATCGCGCCGTGGCCTGGTCGCAGCGGTCGCGGAAGATGCAGCCGCCGGGCAGGTTTGCAAGGTCCGGCACCTCGCCCGGGATGGTCGGCAGCACCCGGGCGCGTTCCTTGATGTGGCCCGGGTCGCAGTCGATCAGGCGGCGGGTGTAGGGGTGTTTGGGATCATGGAAAATCTCGCGCACCTCGCCGCTTTCCACGACGGCGCCCGCATACATCACCACCACCCGGTTGCAGAGCTCGGCAATGACGCCCAGATGATGCGAGATGAACAGGATGGCGCAGTCAAACTGCTGCTGCAGTTCCTGCAGGCGTTCGATGATCTGCACCTCCAGCGTCGCATCCAGCGCCGTGGTCGGCTCATCCGCGATCAGCAGATCCGGCTCCGACATCAGCGCCATGGCGATGGCAATCCGCTGCCGCATACCGCCGGAGAACTCATGCGGGAACTGGTCCAGACGCGCCTCCGGGTCAGGGATGCCGACTGCGCCCAGCATTTGCGCCGCACGCGCCCGCTTCTCGGCTTTGGTGGCCTTAGAGCGGTGCTGAATGTCCAGCATCTGCTGGCCGATGGACAGCACCGGGTTGTGGGTCTGCATCGGGTCCTGGAAGACGATGGATATGTCAGACCCGCGCAACTCGCGCATCTTGCGTTCGGGCAATTGCAGCAGGTCTTCACCTTTAAAGCGCACCTCGCCCTGGCGGAACCGGGTGTTGGGCGCGGTCAGCCGCAGGATTGAGGAGATCAGAGTGGACTTGCCGCAGCCTGATTCACCGACGATGCCGACAATCTCACCTTTGCGGATGTCAAAGGAGATATCGCGCAAGGCCTTCAAGTCGCCGCGGGCGGTTTCATAGTCGACGCTGAGGCGGTCGATTTCCAGAAGCGTATCGGTCATCGCTGTTTCCTCAGTTTCGGGTCAACCACGTCACGCAGGCTTTCGCCCAGGAAGGTGAAGCCAAGCGTGGCCAGGATGATCGGCAGACCGCCGCCCACCACCAGCCAGGGAGTCTGACGGATCAGCGAGTAGCCGTCCTTCAAAAGCGCGCCCCAGCTGGGAGTCGGAGGTTTCACACCCAGGCCAAGGAAGGACAGCCCTGCCTCCAGCGCGATCACGGTGGGGATATCCATCGCCGCCAGAACAGCCAGCACGCCGACGATATTGGGCAGCATGTGCACACCCAGAATGCGGGTCATGCTGGCCCCCATCGAGCGTTCTGCCAGGATGAACTCAGAATTGCGCAAGGTCAGCGTCTGCGTCCGTGCCACCCGACCGTAGGTCGGGATCGAGGTCGCCATGACCACAAAGACCACGGTCTGCAGGCTTGGCCCCACCAGCGCCACCACAGCCAGCGCAAACATCACCGTCGGGAAGGAGCGGATGGTGTCAAAGAGCAGCATCAGCAGGTTGTCGAGCCATTTCGGCCCGTAGCCAGCGATCATGCCCAGCGTCAGGCCGATAGCCATGGCGCCGAAAACTGCCGGTAGGGCGACTTGAAGCGCCACCTGGCCGCCTGCAATCACGCGGGAAAACGTATCGCGGCCCAGTTGGTCGGTGCCCAGAAGATGGGTCCATGACGGTCCCTGCAGGCGTGACTTGATGTTCATGCCGACCGGATCGAAGGGTACGATCCAATAGGCAAAGATGGCGCAGAACACGATGGTGCCGACGATGATCAGCCCCATCAACCCCAGCGGGTCGCGGG
>JBFOLS010000349.1:0-3550 GCA_040830225.1 Leisingera sp. | reverse complement strand
TGCAGCCGCATACGATCCTGACCTCGAACACCTCGTCGATCTCCATCACCCGTCTGGCCAGCCGCACCGACCGGCCTGAACGCTTCATGGGCTTTCATTTCATGAACCCGGTGCCGGTGATGCAGCTGGTTGAGCTGATCCGCGGCATCGCCACCGACGAGCCGACTTTCACCGCGTGCCAGGAGGTTGTGGCACGTCTGGGCAAGACCTCGGCCAGCGCCGAGGATTTCCCTGCCTTTATCGTGAACCGGATCCTGATGCCGATGATCAATGAAGCGGTCTATACGCTTTATGAGGGTGTCGGGTCGGTGAAGTCGATCGACGAGTCGATGAAGCTGGGCGCCAACCACCCGATGGGTCCGCTGGAGCTGGCGGATTTCATCGGTCTGGACACCTGCCTCGCGATCATGAACGTACTGCACGACGGGCTGGCGGATACCAAGTACCGCCCCTGCCCGCTGCTGACGAAATATGTCGAAGCCGGCTGGCTGGGCCGCAAGACCCAGCGCGGGTTTTATGACTACCGCGGGGAAACCCCGGCGCCGACGCGCTAAAGCCGCAAAACAAGAAAGCGCCCCTCGGGGCGCTTCTTTCTATAACTGATCCTCGTTCCAGAGCCGGGCAGGCCTAGGGCTTCAGCCCTGCTTTCCCAGGCTCAGAGTATGCTCGCGCAGCCAGGCCATGAACCCGCGCGGATCGCTTTGCAGCTGCTCCATCTGTTCATCGGTCAGCGGCTTGCCGACCACCGGCGCCTGCGGTTTTTTGCAGGAGCGGACGATTTCGTGCAGCAGCAGGCCCTGGCGCAGGATCGGCGAAATCTGGCAGGCGATCTGGTACCAGCGCGAATTCGAACCGGGGTAAAAGATTGGCACCACCCGGGCGCCGGAGCGGCGGATAAGCTGGGCGGTAAAGACGTTCCATTCGCGCTCAACAGCGGGGCCGAACCAGCTGTCCGACGACATCACCACACCGGAGGGGAACAGTGCCACGGCGCCGCCTTCCTTGAGGAAGGCCATGGTCTTGGAACGCATATCGACCATCTTGCGCTGTGCTTCCGGGTCATGCGGAAACGGCACCGGGATCATGAAAGAGGTGGCAGCCTCGTCCAAGCCGGTCAGCACCGAGCGGGTCAGGATGCGGTAATCCAGGCGGCGCCGGCCGATCAGGTCGGCAAAGATCATCCCGTCGACCATGCCGTGCGGGTGGTTGGCGACAATCACAACAGGCCCGTCCCCGGGAATATTGTTGATCTGTTCCTGCGGAGTTTGCAGATCAATGCCCATCACATTCAGTGCACCGCGCCAGAACTTCTGGCCGCGGTACTCGGCATTCTGCTTTTCGAACCGGCTGACCATGCGCAGGATGGTCAGCTTGCCGGTGAGCCACTCGATAGTCTTGATCGCCAGCGAGGTCCAGCGGTCGTCAAAAGAATTGGCATATGTAAGGGTGCGGCGGTCATAGACTTCGCCGGCCTCATCGGCGGCTTCCGGAGCTACCCCGGTGTTCCTATTGTGTGCGGTATCCGCCAATATGCCTATTCCCGTTCCGCTGCCGGCAGGGGCTCAGTAGCCCTCGCCGAACTTGTCGGCCACCAGGGCCTGCAGCGCATGCGCCAGCGCATCAGCATCGGGCCCCGAAGTTTCGACGTCAATAGTCGTTCCTTTCGAGGCTGCCAACATCAAAAGGCCCATAATGCTGTCTCCAGAGGCGGACAAGCCGTCCTTTGTCACCTCTGCCGTAGCGTCAAACCCTTCGACCACTTCTACCAGCTTGGCCGAGGCGCGGGCGTGCAGCCCCTTTTCATTGATGATTTTCAGCGTCTTCAGAGCCATTTAATGTGCCTGCTCCCCGTCAGGGTTTACGTTTTGCGCGTTGATGTATTTGCGCCCGGCCTCCATAGCCTGCCGGACCGCATCAGCAACCGGCAAGTGGCGGGATTTCGCCAGTTTGATCAGCATCGGAAGGTTGGCCCCGTAAAGGATTCGGCGGTCCGCCGGTGCGCAGGCCTTGAGGCTGAGGTTGGAGGGAGAGCCGCCGAACAGATCGGTTACTACCACCACGCCGCCGCCGCTATCGACAGTATTGGCAGCGGAGCAGATCTCATCCTGCTTGCCGCCCCTGTCATCATCCGGGCCGATGGCAATGGCCATAAGGTTGGGCTGCGGACCCACAACGTGTTCCACTGCGGCGAGGTACTCCCTTGCCAGCCCGCCATGCGCTACGATCACAATCCCGATCAACCCGGCCTCTCACTTCTTTTGCTGGCCTTGCAGCTCGCGGTGTCTAATTGACACTTGCTGGCCGTCTTCTGCAAGGGCCTTGGCCAGGGTTTCCGCCATTGTGACAGATCTGTGCTGCCCGCCGGTGCAGCCAAAGCCGATGGAAAAATGCGATTTCCCCTCTTCGCGGTAGGCTGGAAGCAGCAGACGGGTGAGGTCCAGAACCCGGGAGAAGAAAGGCTGAAAGCGGACATCAGCCCGGACGTAGTCCTGCACCGCAGGGTCCTGGCCGTTCAGTTGGCGCAGCTGCGGCTGCCAATAAGGGTTGGCCAGAAAGCGGCAGTCGAACACCATGTCGATGCCATGCGGCATGCCCCGTTTGTAAGAGAAGCTTTGCACCGACAGTGCCAGCGCCCGGCCTTCAGGCGCAAACCAGCGCTCGATCTCGGCCTTCAGCTGATGGACATTCATCGCCGAGGTATCCAGCAGGATGTCTGCCCGGTCGCGGATCGGCGCCATCAGATCCATCTCGCGGCGAACGCCTTCGCCGGGAGACTCCGCCGGGGCCAGAGGATGGCGGCGGCGCGTTTCCGAATAGCGGCGCAGCAGCACGTCCGGCTGGGAATCAAGGTACAGCACGGTCAACTCAACTTCGCGGCGGCCGGACAGCATGTCGATCACATCCAGCAGAGCCCGCGGCGAGAAATCCCGGTTCCGGCTGTCTAGGCCCAGTGCCATCGGCCGGGGCGCGGCAGCAGCGTCGAACAGCCCTGGAAGCAGCCGCAGCGGCAGGTTATCGATCGCTTCAAAGCCAAGATCCTCTAGCACGTTGATCGCAGTGGTCCGCCCCGCCCCGGACGGGCCGGTCACCAGAACGGCCGGGACCGCCTGTGGTTCGGCACCCGGCCTCGGGATCAAGGGCTCCGCATCTGAGGTACTGAATAAGCGCCGGGGCAAAATGAGCGCCGTCCACCCGTTTCAGCCGCGGCACGTCCAGGCCCAGCAGCCGGGTAGTCTGCCGCTGCGGCAAGCGTTCGGTCTCTACCTCGTCCAGATCGACCAGCGCCGCAACCGGCACCGGGCTGCGGATCTGCGCGTGCAGCAGTCCCACAAACCGCGCCTCGACCAGTCCCCGGATCGGCTCCGGCGCGCTGGCAACTGCTTCTCCGTCCAGAAGCTGCAGCAGGACCCGGTCGTCGGCGACCAGCTGGGCGCCATAGGCCATCAGCTGCAGCGCCAGCGCTGATTTGCCCTGCCCAGAGGTGCCGGTGATCAAAAGCCCCTGCCCCTCCAGCGCGACGCAAGAGGCATGCAGGATGAGGCTTTGGGTA
>JBFOLS010000348.1:0-4820 GCA_040830225.1 Leisingera sp. | reverse complement strand
CGCCGGAGCAAGGGGTTCAGGGGCCTCAGGCATCCAGGATCCGGGTGATCATTTCATTGGTGTCACGGCTGAGGCCCTGCGCGCCGGCAATCCGGGTCAGCTGGGCGCGGACCAGCGCCTGCCGGTCGCTGCCGTAGCGCTTCCAGGTCTGGAAGGCGGCACACATGCGGGCGGTGGTCTGCGGGTTCAGCTTGTCCAGGGCGATGAGGTTGTCCGCCAGCAGTTGGTAGCCTTCGCCGCTGGCGTGATGGAAGCCTGCGTGGTTGCCTGCCAGCGCCCCCATCACCGCGCGGAAGCGGTTGGGGTTCTTCATGTCGAACAATGCGTGTTTGGTGAGGGCTGCGGCGGCAGCAGCAGTTTTCTCCGGCGCCGCGCAGGCGATCTGCAGGGCAAACCACTTGTCCATCACCAGCCGGTCGTCCTTCCACTGATCAAAGAAGGCTTGGCTTTGCGCATCGCCTTTTTCGGCCTTCATCAGGGCCGCCAAGGCGGCGTACTGCTGGGTCATGTTGTCCGCAGCCTCATACTGGCGCGCGGCCTGTTCGCCGCCGTCGAGACGGGTCAGCAGCGACAGAATGCGGCCGTTGAGGGCGCGTTTGCCGGCGCCTTCGGCATCTGGGGAGTAGGGGCCTTCAACGGTGGTCGCGGCATAAAGCCGGGGGAGGCTGGTCTCCAGCTGCTGGGCGAGGGTCTGTGTGAAGGTTTCGGCGGCGTCGTAGATCTTCTGCGGATCGGGGGTGTAGCCGCGTTCATGCAGGGTCTGGGCGACGTCGGCCTGGCTGGGCGGTGACAGAACCAGGGCGCGGAAGGCCGGGTCCTGTTGGTCGTCGCGCACCAGTTTCTCAAGCGCGTCCAGATAGGCAGCATCGGGCGCGGCACCGTCCAGCACCATCGCAACGCGGGTTTCCTTGGCAAGCGCATTGCCGGCTTCCCAGCGGTTGAACGGGTCAGTGTCGTGGGCCAAGAGGAAGGCGCGCTCGGCATTGGTGGTTTCGCGCTCCAGGATTACCGGGGCGGAGAACTCCCGCAGGATCGACGGCACCGGCTTGGAAGCGAGGCCGTCAAAGGTGAATCTTTGCTTTGCTTCGTTCAGTTCAAGAACCACGGTCCCGCGCACCTCATCCCCATTGGGGGAGATGAGGCCAACTGCCATCGGGATCACCCGGGGCGCTTTGTCCGGCTGGCCAGGCGTGGGCGGGGTCGATTGCTCGAAGGTCAGCGTGTAGGTGCCATCGGCGTAATCTTCGCTGACCTTCACCCGCGGGGTGCCGGCCTGGCTGTACCACAATTTGAATTGCTTCAGGTCGCGGCCCGTTGCGTCCTCGAACACCTTTAGCCAGTCCTCGATAGTGCAGGCCTGGCCGTCGTGGCGCTCGAAATAGAGCTTCAGCGCTGAGTAATAGTTTTGGTCACCGACAAGCCGCTTCAGCATGCCGATCACCTCGGCGCCTTTTTCATAGACGGTGGCAGTGTAGAAGTTGTTGATCTCCTGGAACTGTTCCGGGCGCGGCGGATGGGCCAGCGGGCCGTTGTCCTCGGGGAACTGGCGGGCGCGCAGCGTAATCACATCGTCAATGCGCTTCACCGGTTCGGAGCGCATGTCGGCTGTGAACTGGGCGTCGCGGAAAACTGTCAGCCCTTCCTTGAGGCAAAGCTGGAACCAGTCGCGGCAGGTGATGCGGTTGCCGGTCCAGTTGTGGAAATATTCATGGGCGATAATCGCCTCGATGCGTTCGAAATTCGCATCTGTGGATGTCTCTGGCGAGGCTAGAACGCAGGAAGAGTTGAAAATGTTCAACCCCTTGTTTTCCATCGCACCCATGTTGAAGTCGTCCACGGCGACGATGTTGAACAGATCCAGGTCGTACTCGAGGCCGTAGACATCCTCGTCCCATTTCATCGACTTCTTCAGCGCCTCCATGCCGAAGGCGCATTTGTTTTCATCACCGGGACGGACCCAGATGTTGAGTTCCACTTCCTTGCCTGACTTGGTGGTGAAGGAACCGGGATGGTTCACCAGATCGCCAGCCACCAGGGCAAACAGATAGGCCGGTTTTGGCCAGGGATCGTGCCATTCGGCCCAGCCTTCGCCCTGGCCCATGGCGTTGCCATTGGACAGCATCACCGGTTCGTCGCCCTCGATCCGCACGGTGAAGGTGGACATGACATCGGGGCGGTCGGGGTAATAGGTGATCTTGCGGAACCCCTCGGCCTCGCATTGGGTGCAATACATCCGGTTGGACATGTAAAGCCCTTCCAGCGCGGTATTGCCGGCCGGGTTGATCTCGACCTCGGCCTCCCAGGTGAAGGGGGCGCTGGGCACCGCGCATTTCAGGCCGCCGTCGATAAGTTCCGGTTTGACCGGCTGACCGTCAATTTTGGCGGAGATCAGCTGCAGCTCCTCGCCGTGCAGGAAGAAGGTCTTGTCCGCCGCATCCGGTTTCGGGGCAAAGCGGATTTTGCTCAGCACCCGGGTGGTTTCCGGCGTCAAGCGGAAGGTCAGATGAACGCTTTCAACGTCATAACCGAAGGGGGTATAATCTCTCAGGTAGAAGGTCTGGGGCGTGTCTTTGGCCATTCTCGCTCTCCTCTGCACTGCTTCTTTCAGGTGTAGAGGATAGGGGCGGGACTGCAAGCGGAATGGCGGCTGGAAGGCGGTAACCGGAAAAATCCACAGCACTTTCTTGGAAAACAAGAAATTGAGTTTGGTTTCACAAGGTGCCTGGTTTGTTGCCGATCGGAAACTTCTGGCCTAGATAGGTCGGCATACAGTGGTGTACCGCCGGAAGGAGCAGAGCATGAGCCGGGTCGAGAAACAGGGAATTCAGGTCGCGCCGGAGCTGGCGGACTTTGTCGAAAAGCAGGCGCTGCCCGGCACCGGCGTTGATGCAGAGGTGTTCTGGAAGGGACTCGCGGAGCTGGTGAACGGTTTTGGTCCGGAGAACCGTGCGCTGCTGGCGAAACGCGAGGAGATCCAGACCAAGATCGATGCCTGGCATATTGCCAACCGCGACAAGCCGCATGATCACGAAGGCTACAAGGCGTTTCTGGCCGATATCGGGTATCTGCTGCCCGAAGGCGAGGATTTCGAAATTGAAACCACGAATGTAGACCCGGAGATCGCCAAGGTGCCAGGGCCGCAGCTGGTGGTGCCGATTACCAATGCACGTTACGCGCTGAATGCTGCGAATGCCCGCTGGGGCAGCCTGTATGACGGGTTTTATGGCACCGACGCGATGGGCTCGGTTGCGCCCAAAGGCGGTTACGACAGAGGCCGCGGCGCGCGGGTTGTGGCACGGGCACGGGTGTTTCTGGACGAGGCCTTCCCGATCACCGGCACCAGCCATGCGGATGTGCGCCGCTATCACGTGCAGGACGGCCAGCTGCTGGTCGATGATTTGCCGCTGGTGCAGCCGGAGAAATTCGCAGGCTACCGCGGCAACCCCAAGGCGCCGGATTCGGTGCTGCTGCGCAACAACGGGCTTCATGTGGAGCTGGTTTTTGACCGCGCCCATGCGATTGGCGCCCGTGACCAGGCGGGGCTGGCGGATGTCCGGCTGGAAAGCGCGATGTCGGCGATCATGGATTGCGAGGATTCGGTCGCCTGCGTTGATGCCGAGGACAAGGTGCAGGCCTATTCCAACTGGCTGGGCCTGATGAAGGGCGACCTGGAGGCTGTCTTGGACAAGGGCGGCAAAACCATCACCCGCCGCCTGAACCCAGATTTCGGCTTTACCGCGCCGAACGGCACGCAGCTGACCGTCAAGGGCCGCGCGCTGCTGTGGGTGCGCAACGTCGGTCATTTGATGACTAACCCAGCGGTGCTGGATGGCGATGGCAAGGAGGCCTACGAGGGTTTGCTGGATGCGCTGATTACGGTGATGATCGCCATGCACGACTTGAAACGGGACAGCGGCAACTCGGCGCACGGCTCGGTCTATGTGGTGAAGCCCAAGATGCACGGGCCTGAGGAAGTGGCCTTTGCCGGCCGGATCTTCGACAAGGTCGAGGACATTCTGGGCCTGCCGCGCCACACCGTGAAGATCGGCATCATGGACGAGGAGCGCCGCACCTCGGTGAATCTCAAGGAATGCATCCGCGCTGCTAAGCACCGGGTCGCCTTCATCAACACCGGCTTTTTGGACCGCACCGGCGATGAGATCCACACCTCGATGGAGGCAGGGCCGTTCAGCCGCAAGGACTTCATCAAGCGCAAGGCCTGGATCGGCGCCTATGAGAACCTGAACGTGGATATCGGCCTGGAATGCGGGCTGTCTGGGAAGGCGCAGATCGGCAAGGGCATGTGGGCGATGCCGGACATGATGTCGGCGATGATCGAGCAGAAGATCGAGCATCCGAAATCCGGCGCCAACTGCGCCTGGGTGCCAAGCCCGACCGCCGCGACCCTGCATGCGCTGCATTACCACAAGGTGGATGTGCTGGCAGTGCAGGCCAAGCTCAAGGCCGGCGGCCGCCGCGCCCATGTGGACGGTATCCTGGAAATCCCGCTGGCCACTTACCGCAAGTGGTCGCCGCGCCAGATTGCCCGCGAAGTGGATAACAACGCGCAGGGCATCCTGGGCTATGTGGTGCGCTGGGTCGATCAGGGCGTCGGCTGCTCCAAGGTGCCGGACATCAATGACGTCGGGCTGATGGAGGACCGCGCCACTTGCCGGATTTCGGCGCAGCACATTGCCAACTGGCTGCATCATGGCGTGGTCAGCGAGGAAGAGGTCTTGGGCTCCTTGCGCAAGATGGCCAAGGTGGTGGACGACCAGAACCGCGGCGACAATACTTACCGTGCGATGGCGCCGGGCTTT
>JBFOLS010000347.1:0-2806 GCA_040830225.1 Leisingera sp. | reverse complement strand
TCATGCGCGCGGATTCTTGCATAGAAGCGGGCAACCAGGCGGCTGATCTCTGCTGCGGTGATTTCGAACATCTGAGGCCGTTGCGGCTGCACATCTGCCATGGGAATCGCTCCAAACATGTTTCCTGCATCTATATTTTACAAAATACGCATCCACAAGTCCTATTTAATGGCAGACTTTGACGCCATAGGAAAAGGCCCGCCGGACACATCGTGCCGGGCGGGCCTCTCCTATCGGGCATTCCCTGTTTGTCAGCCGTGGGGGCGGAGCTTCTGCGGGTCGTAAATGGGGCTACTCACCACGGTAGCGGTAGTTTCCAGCGCCTTGCTTTTGACCTTCAGAACCGCCCCGGCTGCGATTCCCGGGCGGATATGCGCCAGCGCCAGTGATTTGCCCATCCGGTGCGAATAGCAGGGGCTGTTGATCACTCCGATCTCTTCACCATCCAGCAGCAGGGTCTCTCCGCCCTCCACCATGTCAGAATGGTCGATATCAAGGCAGACATTGCTGATCTTCTCCCGTCCCTTTGCCGCCATTGCCGCATCCTTGCCGCGGAAATCTCCCTTGGCGCTGCTGACGGTGAAGCCGAGGCCAACTTCCCAGGGTGTGTTCTCCTCTGTCATGTCGTAGCCGTAGAACAGTAGCCCGGCTTCGATCCGGACCTTGTCGAGCGCTGTGAAGGAGCAGGGCATCACGCCTGCCTCTGCCAGATTGTCCCAGATATCAGTGACGACAGCGCTGCCTGCAAAGATTTCATAGCCGCGTTCGCCTGAATATCCGGTGCGCGAGATCCGGCAGGGGTGTCCGAACAGGGTGGCGGGCGCGTGTTCGAAATAACCCAGGCTGGCGAGGTCGATGTCGCAGTGGGCGTTCAGGATCTCCAGTGCTGCAGGGCCCTGGACCGAGACATCGTGCAGATCGTCGGTGAACTCCAGCCAGACGTCGCGGCCTTCGCCAGAGGCAGCCAGCAGCGCCATCGTGTCGCCGGAGCCATGCACGATCATCCACTCGTCACCGCCGTTGTTGGAGACAATGGCGTCATCGGCAATGCCGCCACCCTCGTTCAGCACGCAAAGGTAGGCGGCTTTGCCCGGAGCGACTTTGGACAGGTCGCGGGTGGTCAGGTGATCCAGCACGGCTTGCGCGTCCTTGCCGCGGACAAAGACCTTTTTCAGCGGCGACATGTCGAACATGCCGGCCCGCTCGCGCACCGCGTCGTGTTCGTCATTCGGGTCGGTGCTGTAGGTCCAGGCGGTGCCCATGCCGTTCCAGTCCTCCAGCCCTGATCCCAGGGCAGTATGGCGGGAGGCAAGCGCCGAGGTGCGGCTTAGTTCTTCGGTCATTCTGAGGGGTCCTTTCTCAATACCATTCGTCGGGCATGGCGGCTTTGCGCGCCGCCACGTAGTCATTCAGGGATGTGCGGGTGTTTTCAGCCATTTCCGGCGGCTGATACTCCGCCAGCATCTGCCGCCAGCGTTCCGCGGCGCGCTGGTCTGCGGTCTTGCGGCCGTTCTCGTCCCAGGTCTCGTAAGGTCCCGCTTCCGGCACCTGCGGTTCGAAATTGGCGGTGGTGTAGTGGCGCAGGGTGTGGCCGGTGGAGAGGAAATTCTCGCCCGGGCCCGCCTCACCGTAGGCATCGCGGCCAAAGGCCTCGTCGTCAGTAGTGAACCCCTGCAGCATCTTCAGCATGGCGCCGCAGTGATCGAGGTCCATAACGAATTTCTCGTAAGACATCACCAGCCCGCCCTCGAGCCAGCCCGCCGCGTGCCAGACCTGATGGCCGCCGGACAAAAGCGTGGCCCACATCGCGCCGGTGCTGTCCTGCATGGCCTGGCCGTCGGCGGCATTGGAGGCCGTGACCTGGCCGCCGCCCGAGCGCACAGGCAGCCCCAGCCTGCGGCCCAGCTGGCTGAGCGCCATGGTGGTGAGGTTGGCTTCCGGAGAGCCGAAGGTCAGCGCGCCGGTACGCAGGTTCATCGAGGAATGGAAGCTGCCGAAGACCACCGGGCAGCCGGGGCGCACCAACTGGGTGAGGGCAATGCCCGCCATCGCCTCGGCCAGTGTCTGGGCGGCAACGGCCGCAGGGGAGAGCGGTCCCATGGCGCCTGCAAAGATGGCCGGCGAAATACAGATGCATTGGTTGGCCGCCGCGTAGATGCGCAGGGAGGCGGACATCACCTCGTCATAGATCATTGGTGAATTGACGTTGATATTGGCCTGCATCACCGGGTTTTGGTCCAGGAACTCTGTGCCAAAGGCCAGCCGGGCCATCCTGATGCTGTCCTCGGCGGCCTGCGCCGAGGTGACGCCGCCCATGAAGGGTTTGTCGGACAAGGTGAGATGTGCCAGCAGCATGTCCAGATGGCGCTTGTTTACCGGGATATCCGTCGGCTCAACTACCGTGCCGCCGGAGTGGTGCAGGGCAGACGACATATGCGCGAGCTTTACGAAGTTCTCGAAGTCTTCCAGCGTGGCATAGCGGCGGCCCTGGTCCAGGTCGGTGACAAAGGGCGAGCCGTAGCCGGGCATCAGCACCAGATTGTCCCCGCCCAGAGTGACCGTGCGGACAGGGTTGCGGCCATGCAGCTGGAATTCGGCAGGTGCGGTTTCGCAGAGCTGCCTGACGTGGCCCGTTTCAAAGCGAACCCGGACGCCATCAACGCGCGCCCCGGTTTCCGCGAAGAGTGCAAGTGCCACGTCATCGCCGCGGAATTCGACGCCGATGTTCTCCAGGATCCAGTCTGCCTGGCTTTCGATGCGCGACAGCGCGGTCTCGTCCAGCAGGTCGTAAGCCGGGATCTTGCGG
>JBFOLS010000346.1:0-3191 GCA_040830225.1 Leisingera sp. | reverse complement strand
GTGCCTCGTAGTCTAAGGTGTATTTCGCGCCTTCCGACATCGACGCCCAGCTCACCGTCTCACGCGCATTGGTGAACCGCTTGCCGCGGAAGTTCGGCATCGGGTTCGACGTGCGCCAGACAACATCGTTCAGCGACAAATAGCCTTCGGCCTGCAGCACCGAACCGACGCGGAAGATATTGTGGTAGGAGCCGATCACCCAGATTGAGCCGTTCGGCTTGAGCAGGCGGCGGGCCGCCTTCAGCCACTCGCGGGTGAATTTGTCATAGGCTTGAAAGCTGGAAAACTGATCCCAGTGGTCGTCCACGGCGTCGACTTTGGAGTTGTCAGGACGGTGCAGCTGGCCTTTCAGCTGCAGGTTATAGGGCGGATCCGCGAAGATCAGATCGACCGAATTGGCCGGCAGGCTGTTCATCGCTTCGATGCAGTCCCCGCCAAGAATCGTGTTTAAAGGGAGCGCTGCCGCGCCCTTTTTGATGGTTGTATTCATTGCTCTGCCTCAAAACCGCGGCGCATTTTTGCGCTCATTAGGTTGTCCACAGGATGAGTCATCGCGGATTCGAGGTCAATTTGTTTTTTAGAACAACAGCCTGCGGTTCAGTCTTGATACAAGATGTTGTGTACGGGTTTGAATGACCTCCGATGATGTGGGGTCACTCCCAGATGAGCTAGTGCTTCCCGGTGCTGTTTCGAGGGGTAGCCTGCGTTTTTCTCCCAGCCATATCCCGGGAACTGTTGCGCCAAATCCACCATGATCCTGTCGCGTGCCTGTTTGGCCACAATCGAGGCGGCCGCAATCGAGAGTGATTTACCATCTCCCTTCACGACAGCCTCTGAGGGCAGGTTCAGCCCCTTGGGTATCAAGTTACCGTCGATCAGCAGGTAATCGGGCGCCGGATCCAGTGCTGCCACTGCACGTTCCATCGCCAAATGCGAGGCACGCAGAATGTTCAGGGAATCAATCTCTTCCACCGAGGCATGTGCAATCGCGACCTGAGCTGATGCCAGGATATCCCCTTCCACCGCCTCACGCTTCTTCAGGCTCAGCTTCTTGGAATCATTAAGGCCAGCGGGAATGGCTGAAACGTCCAGCACCACAGCGGCGGCGGTGACAGGGCCCGCCAGCGGTCCGCGGCCCACCTCATCCAAACCGGCTATTCTCAGGAACCCTTTGGCAAGGGCGGCTTCTTCCAGACTGTAATCGGGCTGTATCATACCTCTGACAAAGCCAATCCCGCCGACGGATGCAACCCGCACAAAAAAGAGGGGCCGAAGCCCCTCAGGTTTGCTGCTGCTCGAAACTGAACGCGGTTCTAGCGCTGCACCAGCCGGTATCCCCGCTGACGCAGACAGCTGGGCTTGTACCCCGCCTTGTGCCGCTTGCCATTCCAGAACGTCACCCGGCAGGATTGCGGCAGCAAATGCGTTTTGCTGTAGTTGCGCTCAAGACATTGCTGGCCAACCAGGGCGTGATTGCGGCTGTATCGCGGAAAGTATTTCAGGCAATGGGCCGGCAAGTCATAGCGGCGCACCTGCGGCGGCAGCGGCTTCACATGCCCGCCATGCCGGTTATGCGTGTGATGCTTGGGGCCATGCCCGTGATTGTGAGGCGGGTTATAAGTGCGGGTAACATGGTGATCATCCCTCTTCCTGGCATCGTTGATTGCGGCTCCGAGGATTCCCAGCAGGGCCATGCCGGCAATGAACTTGGCAACATCCTCGTCGGCACGCGCCGGTGCCGCCGAGAAACCGGTGATGGCAATCGAAGCTGCCACGATCAGCGCGATGAACTTGCGGTGCGGTTTGGGGCCTTGTGTACGGGGCATGTCAGGACCTTTCGATAATTTTTTTGACGCGCAGCCTGTGCGCTTTGATGACACCAACCTGTCCTCGCCCCCTTCGGACAGGCAATATCGGCCGCTTGTTATCGGATATCAGCTGCCTCAACCCCCTGCGGTTATTGAATTTCACAAGCCTTCACCGCAGGATGCCCCTATGAAACAGCACCTCCTGATACCCGCCCTTGCGGCTGCCCTCCTGGCGCTTTCACCGCCGGCCCAGGCGGCTGACTGCTACGCCGATTACAAGGCCAAACAGGACAATCCGCTGCGCCTGCACTACGGCGTGATCCAGCTTTCCGGCGCCTGCAAAAAGAAGGCCGCCCGCCGGGAGATCCAGGCCCGCATCGCGCCCGAAGGATGGAAACTCCTGAACGTCCTGAACGTCTTCGGCCCCGAAGGCCTGCAGCAGAGGAAGGCCAATGCCGGATCCTACTATCTCCGTTTCTGAGGCGCGCGCCTCCGGCAGCCGGGTGATTGCCTTCGGCATTGCTGCCATCGTCGCGCTGCTTGTCATTGCAGGCACTGTGCTTTTGCTGACCCTGCCCGATGCCAATGCCTTCAACGCACGGGTCGAGCGTCTGTTTGTGGAAAACGATCTGACCACCCAGGCCGAGATCAAGCTGCTGGAGATCCTGGCGCAGTCCGGCACTGCCTTTGCCGATACGCTGACCAGCTACCGGATGGTGATCTTCGTGCTCTTGGTCTTTGCCACCGCGATGATGGTGGCGGCGCTGACGGTGCTGGGCATGCTGGTGATGCTGAACCGCCGCATGGCGCAGATTGAGCGAGCCGGCATCCAGGTCACCGAACTGCTGATCAGCCGGGACGAGAACACCGTCTATCTGAACAACATGGGGTTCAAGCTGACACCCGCCGCGATGGAAACCCTTTCGGTCCTGGCTGAGGCACGCCTGGACGACGACGTGCTGTCAGGTGCCGAGATCGAAGCGGTGATCTCGGGCCGCGCCTCCGCCGATTGCGAAGAGGCCGCCGGCGCCACCCGCATTAAGCGCCTGCGCGACACCTTGGGCAACCAGATGGTCAGCGAGCTTCTGGTCAAGAACATCGCCAAGCGCGGCTACGTCCTGTCGATCAGCAAGGACGTGATCCGCATGGTTTGACGCATGGCTTGCCTGCTCCGCTTTGCTCAACATCCTGTGTGCCCCTCTGGAATTTCCGCTTCGAAACCCCAAATAGCCCAGAACCGGCCCAAGCCGGCCGGTCCTGGTTTTGGCACGTACCGCATAAGGACAAGGACCGCGGGGATGGACACACAGGTGCAACCACGGCGGCAAGGCTACGGCATCATTGTCGAGCCGCTGCAGGGCCTGATCACGGCCCGGCGAAATG
>JBFOLS010000345.1:0-7870 GCA_040830225.1 Leisingera sp. | reverse complement strand
GGTCCAGCCCGAGAGTCGGCCGCGCACCGGCTGGCGCTGCAAACAGCAAGTCCTTCAGATTGCGCGCAAAGACCTGAATGGCGTCCTCCTGCGCGCGGCCGCGCAAATCGCCCATCAGCTCCAGCATCATCGAAAGCGACAGTTTCACCCGCCAAGCCCAGCCCGCAACCTTGCGCAGCCACTTGTCGCCCGGCCCATTGCCGCCTGCGCCCAGCACAGCAGCGACCATTCCTTCCGCCCGTGCTGCCCCCTCTTCCGGCTCCGGGCCGACATCCAGCGTCAGCACCCCCTCATTGGAGCCGCGCAGCATCGCCAGCGCCCGGTGCGAGGGCACATCCGCCCAGCGCTCGCTATGCATAAAGTAATCCGAGAACTTGGCGCCTTCCTGCTCCTTGCCCTCAACAACCTTGGCCGTGACCACGGCCTCGCGCTGCAAAAACTCCCGCAGCCGGCCGAGCAGTTCAGCATTCTCGGTCAAACGCTCGGTCAGAATATCCCGCGCGCCATTCAGCGCGTCTTTCACCGTCGCCACAGCCTCAGAAACATAACCCTCGGCCAGCGCCTCTGGTTCGGCCCCGCGGTTGGCCAGAATGGCTTCCGCCAAAGGCTCCAGCCCGTTTTCCCGCGCAATCATCGCCTTGGTGCGCCGCTTGGGCTTGTAAGGCAGATAGATATCCTCCAACTGCGCCTTGGTCTCCGCCTTAGCAATCGAAGCCGCCAGCGCGTCGGTCAGCTTACCCTGCGATTTCACCGATTCCAAGATCGCCGTCCGCCGCTTCTCCAACTCGCGCAGATACTCCAGCCGCTCGGCCAGGGTCCGCAGCTGGCTGTCGTCCAGCCCGCCCGTGGCCTCCTTGCGGTAGCGCGCGACAAAGGGCACCGTAGCGCCTTCGTCCAGCAGCGCCACGGCAGCGTTCACCTGTTTCGCACTGGCACTGATTTCACCGGCAATGGTCTGGCTGATGCGGGCGGATGTATCCAAGGCGGCTGCTCCTTCTTGTTTGCGGATGTCTTTCTTAGCCCTGCTGGCAGACCCCGCCAAGGAAATGTTTCTCCCCCGGCGGAGGGCCGCGCCCGAGCCTGGGAGGGGGCGAATGCGCCCTCCCGTGGGGAGCGGCGGGCGCGGCCCGGGCTTGCAGCCTGCGCCAGATTGCCATTTTCAGCCGTTTGCGGGCCTCATTGCCCCCTTGCCCCTCTGCCCGCACGCGCCTAGAACGCTTGCCAGACACAGACATTCGGATACGGCGGAAAACCATGCTCGACCTGACATATGAACTCCCCAAGCCCAAGGTGATCGCGGGCGCCAAGCATGACTGGGAACTGGTCATCGGCATGGAGGTGCATGCCCAGGTCAGCTCCAATGCCAAGCTGTTCTCCGGCGCCTCCACCAAGTTCGGCGCCGAGCCGAACTCCAACGTGGCCTTTGTGGACGCGGCGATGCCGGGGATGCTGCCGGTGATCAACGAATACTGCGTCGAGCAGGCGGTCCGCACCGGCCTGGGCCTGAAGGCCGATATCAACCTGTGGTCGGCCTTTGACCGCAAGAACTATTTCTACCCCGACCTGCCGCAGGGCTACCAGATCTCGCAGCTCTACCACCCGATTGTGGGCGAAGGCGAAGTGCTGGTGGAACTGGGTGACGGCACCGCGCGCAACGTGCGTGTCGAGCGCATCCACATGGAGCAGGACGCAGGCAAATCGATCCACGACATGGACCCCAATATGTCCTTTGTCGACCTCAACCGCACCGGCGTCTGCCTGATGGAGATCGTCTCGCGCCCCGATATCCGCGGACCGGAAGAAGCCGCCGCCTATATCGCCAAGCTGCGTCAGATCATGCAGTACCTGGGCACCTGCGACGGCAACATGCAGAACGGCAACCTGCGCGCCGACGTCAACGTCTCGGTCTGCCTGCCGGGCCAGTATGAGAAGTACCAGGAAACCCAGGACTTCTCGCACCTCGGCACCCGCTGCGAAATCAAGAACATGAACTCGATGCGCTTCATCCAGCAAGCCATCGAAGTCGAAGCGCGCCGCCAGATCGCCATCATCGAGGGCGGCGGCAAGATCGATCAGGAAACCCGGCTGTACGACCCGGACAAAGGCGAAACCCGTTCCATGCGCTCCAAAGAAGAAGCGCATGACTACCGCTATTTCCCCGACCCTGACCTGCTGCCGCTGGAAATCGAACAGGCTTGGGTGGATGACATTGCTGCCAGCCTGCCGGAGCTGCCAGACCAGAAAAAAGCGCGTTTCATCGGCGACTTCGGCCTGTCGGACTATGACGCATCGGTGCTGACCGCAGATGTGGAATCGGCGGCCTTCTTCGAGGAAACCGCCAAGGGCCGCAGCGGCAAGCTGGCCGCGAACTGGGTGATCAACGAGCTGTTCGGCCGTCTGAAGAAAGAAGACCACACAATCACCGAATCCCCGGTCTCCCCGGCACAGCTGGGCGGCATCATCGACCTGATCTCCTCGGACGCCATCTCCGGCAAGATCGCCAAGGACCTCTTTGAGATCGTCTACACCGAAGGCGGCGACCCGGCGCAGATCGTTGAACAGCGCGGCATGAAGCAGGTGACTGACACCGGCGCGATTGAAACCGCCCTGGACGAAATCATCGCCGCCAACCCGGCCCAGGTG
The DNA here is from genome assembly GCA_040830225.1 of Leisingera sp. Classification (GTDB taxonomy): domain Bacteria; phylum Pseudomonadota; class Alphaproteobacteria; order Rhodobacterales; family Rhodobacteraceae; genus Leisingera. Next base: position 5,227 of record JBFOLS010000345.1, on the reverse strand, counting down.
GAAGAAGCAAAGGTGAACCCGAAACTGGCAGGCTGGTTTGTCGGCCAGGTGATGAAAGCCAGCGGCGGCAAGGCCAACCCCAAGGCGGTGAACGAGCTGGTCGCCAAGAAACTGGGCGACTGATCTGCCGCACATCCGTTACAAAAAGGGCGTCTTTTGCGGCGCCCTTTTTCGTGCCGGGAACGGAGGGTGACATGCGCGCGCGCCCTGTACACCCCCTGTCCACCGGGTGGTGCCGTTTTCAAATTTCCTCCCACCTGCCTTTCGCGTTTCGCCCGCCTTGACCTTCCCCGCGCCAGCGGCTTTGCTCCCGCTAAAATCCCGGAGGTCTCATGGAACGCATTTTCGATCAGGAACTCGAGGACCGTCTGGTTCGCTACGCCGCCATCGACAGCCAGAGCAACGAGACCTCAGCCACGACGCCCAGCACCGAAATCCAGTTCGATATGCTGAACCTGCTGGTGGCGGAGCTACAGGAAATCGGCGCTGAGGACGTCACACTCACCGAGTACGGCGTGGTGCTGGTGACCATTCCCGCGACCGCACCCGGGCCGGCCATCGGACTGCTCGCCCATGTGGATACCGCGCCGCAGTTCAACGCCGCCAGCGTCAAGCCGCGGGTGATCAAAGGGTATGACGGTGGTGATATCACCTACCCCGACAACCCGGACCTGGTGCTGTCACCGCAGAAATCGCCTTACCTCACCTCCAAACAGGGCGATGACCTGATCACCGCCTCCGGCCTGACCCTTCTGGGGGCTGACGACAAGGCGGGCGTGGCCATTGTCATGACCTTGGCGCGGCACTTGCTGGCGAATCCGGACATCAGGCATCCCAAGATCCGCCTCGCCTTCACCCCGGACGAGGAGATTGGCCGCGGCGTTGGCGAACAGCTGCCCAAGGACTTGGGCGTGGATTTCGCCTATACGCTGGATGGCGGCGACGCGGGGGAGATCGTCTATGAGAGCTTCTCCGCCGACCGCGCGGTGGTGAGCGTAAAGGGCGTTTCGATCCACCCAGGCTGGGCCAAGGAGAAGATGGTCAACGCGGCACATCTGGCGGCGAAGATCGTGCAGACCCTGCCGCAAGCCACCATGACGCCGGAGACGACGGACGGGCGCGAAGGCTTCATCCATATCACCGACATGAACGGCGGGTCTTCGGAGATGGAGATCAAGCTGATCCTGCGCGATTTTGAACTGGACGGGCTGGCGGCCAAGGGCGCGCTGCTGCGCAGTGTCTGCGAGGCCGTGCAGGCCACGGAACCGCGGGCGGAGATCGCCTGTGAAATTTTCCCGCAGTACCGCAACATGCGGTATTGGCTGGAAACCGACATGACTCCGGTGGAGCTGGCTCTGGAGGCCTGTAAGGCGCATGGGATCAAGCCTATTTCCACCCCGATCCGCGGCGGCACTGACGGCTCACGGCTGACCGAGTTCGGGGTGCCGACCCCCAATATTTTCACCGGTATGCAGAATGTGCACGGGCCGCTGGAGTGGATTTCGGTGAAGGACATGGCCAAGGCCACGGAGGTCTGCCTGACCCTGGTGCAGATGGCAGCGGACAAGGGGTGATCCGGCGGACGAAAGCGAAATTTTGCAAAAATTCCGACTCAGAAAACACGTGTTTTCCGCGCCGTATTCCGCGCCGGAAAACGGCACCCTGCCGCGCATGGGCCACAAGCCATGCCCTTGACCCTTCTCCCCTATCCGCTAAACCTGCCCCCTGAGACAGGAGACGTTCATGCAAGCTTTTGAGTACAAGGTTGTTCCCGCCCCGGCCAAGGGCACCAAGGCGAAAGGGGTGAAGACTCCCGAAGCACGCTTTGCCAATTCGATTGAAATCCTGCTGAACGAAATGGCCGCCGAGGGCTGGGAGTTCCAGCGTGCCGAGCTCTTGCCGAGCGACGAACGCTCCGGCCTCACCGGATCCACAACCAACTGGCGCAATGTGATGGTGTTCCGCCGGGCCATTGCTGCAGAGCAGCCTGCCGCGGCACCTGCGCAAGAACCGGCAGAGCCTGCCCCGGAAGCCCGCCACAGCGAACCGCCGCTGACCGCCGCCGCAGGCGATCCGCAGGCACCTGCGGATGCCGCTCAGGTTCCCGGACCGGGGGCGGCAAAGATGCAGGCCGATGACGGCGTCGAGGAGCTCAGCCCGGTTTCCGGCATGACCGCCGCCCTGAAAAAACGGGCCGAGCAAAAAGGCGACGGGGAGGACTGATCCTCCCCCAGGATCATCTTAGACCCCGATATCCAGCGCCAGCGCATGGATACGCGGCACGATATCGCCCAGGGCCTTGTGCACTGCGCGATGCTGCTTAACCCGGTTCATCCCTTCGAACGCCTCTGAACGGATTCGCACCGCAAAATGGCTTTCGCCCGAGCCGTCGTCGCCGGCGTGGCCTGCGTGTTTGTAGCTTTCATTCACCACCTCCAGCGCAGTGGGGGCAAAAGCCGCCTGCAGGGCCGCTTCCATTTCTTCCTTCACGCTCATTTTCCGCTCATCCTCATATTTTTTTCTCCGCGCCCCCTTCAATCCGGCGCGCCTTAGATTAAACTGCGGCCTCCGAGTCGAACAGATGCGTCTGGAAGGTGCACCCAAATGAGCAAGTCCGATCCTTTTGGCTTTGATATGTCCGTCCGCTCCGCGAAAAAGAAGAACCCGCGCGGGCGCCGGGCCGCTACCGGCGCCTCTGAAACCTCCATGCGCGTCTGCGACAAGGACGGCTGCGAGGAAGCCGGCAAGTTCCGCGCCCCCAAGGCACCGGATGTGCTTGATGACTTCTACTGGTTCTGCCAGGAGCACGTGCGCGAGTACAACAACCAGTGGAACTTCTTCGAAGGCACCACCGAAGCGGAAATGAACGCGCAGCGCTCCAAGGACAAGGTCTGGGAACGCGAGACCAAGCCGCTCGGCGACCCCGAGGCACGCGCCTGGGCGCGTCTGGGCATCGAGGACCCGCATCAGGTGCTGGGGGCCAATGCCACGCAGAATCCCGGCCGCAACGCCAAGGCAGGCCGCCGCCTGCCGCCCACCGAACGCCGCGCGGTGGAGATCCTGGAGGCCAAGGACGACTGGTCCAAGGCGGATATCCGCAAGGCTTACAAGAAGCTGATCAAGGTGCTGCACCCGGATATGAACGGCGGCGACCGCAGCCAGGAAGAACAGCTGCAGGAAGTCATGTGGGCCTGGGACCAGATCAAGGACAGCAAGAGCTTCAAGTAAACTCTGCCGATGCAGCCCGGCATTGCGCCGGGCTGCAGCCGTGTATCAGGCACCGCCCCGGAACAGCGAAAAGCCCCAGGGGGTGAACTTGAACGGCAAGTGGAAATGCTCCTGAACCTTGCTGATGCTGAACCGGAATAGGGCTGTTTCCAGCAACGCGGGATCCGGAAGATCAACGCCGCAGGACCGGTAATAAGCCCCGACGCCGGATTCCACCTCGTACATCCCCTGCACAACACCGGTTCCGCTGCTGACAGGATGCTGCAGAAGCCCGTCTTCGCTGCACCGTCCGGCGGCAATTTCACGGCGTCCCTTATCCAATAGCCACAGCTACAATTGAAGGCCTCCGGCAGGAACACCGCGGGAGATATCAACCGCATGAACTGAGATGCCTCCGGCAGTTTGGCCGTTGCCTTTTGCATCGCTCATTTTGTTCCCTTCGCTATTAGCGGCGGCCGGCCCAGGCTTCAGCGGCAGAAAAAGATTTCAACCGCCCGTTTCGAGCAGTTTTTCTATGGCGCTGTAGCCCCGGGCGCGGGCGTGTTCCAGCGGGGTAACACCTTCGCGGTCGGCAATCCGTTTATCCGCCCCGGCCTTCACCAGCAGGCGGACGACTTCCTGGTGTGCAGGCCCGCCATCGCCCAGGATCACCGCCTCGATCAGCGCGGTCCAGCCCAGGTTGTTGACATGGTTCAGAGGCGCACCCGCATCAATCAGACGGCGCACCACCTCCGCATGGCCCAGATGCGCCGCAGCAATCAGGGCGGTGCCGTCATAGGGGCTGGTGGTCAGACCGGGATCATTGCCCAGCTCGATCGCCAGCGACATCAGCGCTGGATCATCCGCCACCGCGGCAATGGTGACAGCGTCATAGGCCTGCCCTTCCAGCGCGTTCAAATTGGCCCCCGCGGCAGCAAGGGCACGCAGAGCATCGTCCTGCGAAGCAAAGGCCGCAACGTGAACCGGCGTCCGCCCGCTGCGGTCCCGGGCCTCGGGATCGGCGCCGGCGGCCGCCAGCCGGGCGATTACTGCAACATCGCCGGCAATGGCCGCGCGGTGCAGCCCCCGGTAAGCCGCAATCTCCGCGGCCGAGGGCGCGGTTTGGGCCTCTGCGGGCGGCGGCGCCAGCAGCAGAGCGGGAAAAAGAAGGTATCTCAGCATCGCAAACTCCCCGTGCAGAGCCGCCCGCCGGACAGGCAGCGGGCGGCCGCGTACTTACTCGGCGCCGATGGCGTCCAGCCCTGCGCGTGCGCAGGCCGCATCCAGATGGCCGCCCGGGGCGCCGCCGACACCGATACCGCCCACCAGCGCACCGCCGATCCGGACCGGCAGGCCGCCGCCCTGGATCACCATCCGGCTGTCCATGTAGCGCAGCCCTTCGTGCTGCGGGTTTTCACCGATGAACTGCGCCAGACCGGCGGTGTCGCGGCCCATCGAGGCCGAGGTAAAGGCCTTGCCCTGCGCGCTGCCAACAGTGTGCGGGCCAGCGTTGTCAGCCTTCAGATGCACCTTAACGGCACCGTCCCGGGCCACAATTGCCACACTGACATTATAGCCATCGGCAGCACAGGCCTGAAGCGCCGTCTGCGCCCCTTTTACAGCCATTCCCAGCGGCAAGTAAGGTGTGGTGGGAAGCTCTTCAGCGGACGCGGCGGCAGGCACCAGAAAAGCTGCGGCCAGCAGTGTCTTGCGGATCATGTCTTGTCTCCTCGAAATTGACGGGAGAAACTTACGGCGCACCGAGGCCGCAGGATATTCGTAGCGCTGACATCCATTTGCGTAGTTCTACGGAGTGTCCCGCCCTTCCAGGCAGAGGCGCGTCAGCTCGGCCTGGGGTGTGGTGCCAAGCTTGGCTCCGATCGAGGCCCGGTGGCTTTCCACCGTGCGCGGCGACAGGCCCAGCGCCGCCGCGATCTGCTTGGTACTGAAGCCTTCGGCAATACGCTCCAGTACCTCCCGCTCGCGCCCGGTCAGCGCCAAAAGCAGACTTCGGGCCTCT
>JBFOLS010000344.1:0-2437 GCA_040830225.1 Leisingera sp. | reverse complement strand
GGCTTCGGCTTCGGCTTCGGCTTCGGCTTCGGCTTCGGCTTCGGCTTCGGCTTCGGCGGGCTCAGGAGTTGCTTCTTCCGGCTGTGCGGTTTCTTCCGGCTGGGCCGATTCTTCTGCTGCAGGGTCGTCTTCTGAAGGAACCTCTCCACCGGCTTCTTCGGTTACCGGCGCCTCTTCCGCTGCGGCCACTTCAATGCGGGCTGCAACTGGTTCTGCGTTTTTTGCATCAGTGGCCGCGGGCGCGGGTTCAGCGGCAGTTTCTTCTGCCGCCGGCGCGGGCGCAGGCTGCTCTGCAGCCGCCTCAGCGGCAGGCGCCGGAGCAGGTGCCGGTACGGGAGCTTCCGCTGCGGCGCCAAGCGCCGGTGTGGCAGCGCGCAGGTGGATGCCGCCTTCGCTGGTGCGGGCTTCGACCTGGCGGGCAATCTCGCGCTGGGCGATGCGGGCCAGCATGTCGGCATCGGGCTGCGGCGGCTCGGCACCGAAATACCGGTCGTCGGCAGCCAGGTCGCGGAAATACTCGGCAATCGCCTTCATTGTGCCGAAGGAATCCTCAAACCCTTCCAATGTGCAGGAAAAGGTTCCATAGGATACGGTCAAGACTTTGTTGTTATGTACCATCAGCTCGCTCGTCTTCGTCACAGTCGCTGGCATTCACCATATTGGCTGGAAGGACCAATTTTGCTCGAATCCGTGCAATTGATCGTATCATTTTGTGTTCACATTGTGACCTGTTTCCAAAACTGGCAGGAATACCGCCTATGAACGGCAAGATTGTTGACGAGATAGAACCAATCACCCTGGTTGGCGGCGGAGATATCGCTTTGGGCGCGCTGGAGGAGGCTTTGGCGCTGGCACGGGTGCTGGTCGCGGCCGATGGCGGCGCGGCGGCGGCGCTGGCGGCAGGGCATGTGCCGCAGTCGGTGATCGGGGATTTCGACTCGCTGCCGGAAGCGGTGAGGGCGCAGCTGCCCGCCGCCAGCCTGCACCATGTGGCGGAGCAGGACAGCACCGATTTTGACAAGGCGCTGAGGTCGGTTGCGGCACCGGTGGCGCTGGCGGTCGGGTTTCTGGGGGCGCGGGTGGATCACCAGCTGGCGGCGTTCAATACGCTGGTGCAGGGGCATGACACCCCTTGTGTGCTGATCGGCGAAACCGAGGTGATCTTTCACCTGAGCCATACGGTGAGCTTGCCTGCAAAGGCCGGGGAGGTGATCTCGCTGTTTCCGATGCAGCAGGCGGCGGGGCGGTCGGAAGGGCTGGAGTGGCCGATCGACGGGCTGCAGATGTCGCCGATGGGGCGGATCGGCACCTCGAACCGGGCGCTGGGGCCGGTGCGGCTGGAACCGGAGGGGCCGGGGCTGCTGGCAATTGTGCCGCGGCGGCTGCTGCGGGATGTGATGAACGCGCTCAGGCGGGATTGATGCGCTCTTTGGTCTCGGCAGCCTTGCGCTCGCGCAGCACCGCATAGAGGCCGGCGCTGATGGTCAGCAGGATGCCGAAGGCTGCAAGCGTGTTCGGGAGTTCCGCGAAGATAAGCCAGCCGAAGAACACGGCCACCGGGATCTCAAGGTATTGCATTGAAGCGAGCGTCGAGGTGGGGGCATAGCGCAGGCTCCAGGTCATCATCAGATGCGCTACGGTGCCAAGCGCACCCGCAGCGGCCAGCAAACCCCAGGTGTCCTGCGCCGGCAGGGCGGTGCTGAAGCCTGGCAGTCCGGTGCTTTCTCCGATCAGGAAAACCGGCGCCAGCAGAACCGTGCCCATGGCGCCGGCAACTGCCTGCAGGGAAATCGGGTCGGTGTCCTTGGCGATCTTGCGGGTCACCAGCATGAACAGGGCAAAGATCACCGCGACCAGCAGCGGCCACAGCGCGTTCCAGCCGACGGCGGCAAAGCTGGGCTGGATCACCAGCAGCGTGCCGGCAAAGCCAACCACGCAGGCGCCCAGGCGGCGGATGCCGACCTCTTCGTTCAGCACGTATTTGCCCAGCAGAAGCATGATGAAGGGCATGACAAAGGCGATGGCCACCGCGTCAGCCAGCGGCAGATGCTTGAAGGCGGTGAACATGGCGGCAATGCCGCCCATCTGCAACAGAGTGCGCAGGAACAGCAGCGGCAGGACCTTGCCGGACAGGCTGAGCGGCAGCCGCAAAGCCAGTGCCAGCGGCAGCAGGATTGCTGCTTGGGCCGCGAAACGGATGAACACAATCTGGGCGACCGGCACCCGGTTTGTCAGCAGTTTGGCAATCGCATCCCCCAAAGGGATAACGAGGCAGAAGCCCAGCATCAGGGCGATACCAAGGAGGGGGCGGTCCTGTGTCATGGCGCCACGCTAGGCGGGGCGCCATGGGTTTGCAAGTTCAGGTGGAAACTTGCCGCCGCGTCAGCAGTTCGGCACGTTCACGGCCAGGCCGCCGAGCGAGGTTTCCTTGTACTTG
>JBFOLS010000343.1:0-5630 GCA_040830225.1 Leisingera sp. | reverse complement strand
GGTATCACCATACTTGCGGCTGTCCTGCAGCTCAAACCCCTCGGGCGCGGGCATTGCGGCGCTTTCCTCCCAGACAACCAGCGCGTCATCCGCGATCCAGCCGCCTTTGACCGCGGCTGCCAGCGCCTTTTCCCCCAGCCCCTTGCCATAAGGCGGGTCGAGGAAGATCAGGTCAAACGGCGCATCCGGGTTCTGCCCCAGCTTCAGCACATCGCGGCGCGCAAGGGTGCAGCGGTCTTCGGCCCGGCAAATGCCAATGTTCTTCTTGATCAGCCCGCCGGATACGCGGCCGTCATCGACAAACAGCACCTCTGCCGCACCGCGCGACAGCGCCTCCAGACCGAGGGCACCGGTGCCTGCAAACAGGTCCAGCACCCGCGCACCAGGGACGGCGCCGGTATGCATCAGCACGTTGAACAGACTTTCGCGCACCCGGTCGGTGGTGGGACGCAGATGGGCGCCCGCGTCCCCTTTGCCCACCGCGGCCAGAGCCCGGCCGCGGAAGTCTCCTGCGATGATCCTCACGCTTTCAGAAGCGGCTTCAGATCGGCGGCAGAGTCGGCAACCACGCCCTTGTCGGCGGTCTTGCCCATGTCGATCAGGCGCTTGGCCACCATATAGGCACGCGGATCATTCATCGCGTCGACCGCCACCAGCTGATCGCCCGCGTAGTACCAGAACGACACCTGCCGCCCCTCGCCCTGACGGGTAACAACATTGTCGTAGCCGGTGTTCAGCCCTGCGATCTGCAGCTTGACGTCGTACTGGTCCGACCAGAACCAGGGCTGTGCCACATAATCCTTCTCCGCGCCCAGCATGTTCTGCGCAACGATTTCAGCCTGATCGATGGCATTCGGAACGCTTTCCAGGCGGATGCGGTTGCCCTTGAACGGGAAGGAGGCGCAGTCGCCCGCCGACCAGATCGATGCATCCGAGGTGCGGCCCTTGGCGTCTACCTTGATGCCGTTTTCGAGCTCCAGACCCGCCATCTCAGCCAGCTGTGAGGTCGGGGTGATGCCGACGCCAACCACGACGAAGTCCACGTCGAGCGTTTCGCCGCCGCTCAGCACTGCACGGGTCACCTTGCCGTCTTCGCCTTCCAGCCGCTCAAGGCCAACGCCTTCGCGGATGTCGACGCCGTGCGAGGAGTGCAGGCTGCGGAAGTAGTCCGAGGTCTCCGGCGCTGCAACGCGCTGCAGAATGCGGTCGGCCATCTCAACCAGGGTAACCTGCACACCGCGCTTAGCGCAGACCGCAGCCGCTTCAAGCCCGATGTAGCCGCCGCCGACGATCAGCGCGCGCTTGCCTTCGGTCACATTGGGTGCCATCGCGTCGACATCGGTCAAGCCGCGCACCACGTAGACACCGTCCAGACCGCCGCCGATCGCAGCCGGCAAACGGCGCGGGTCGGAGCCGGTGGTCAGCGCCAGCTGGTCATAAGAAAGCACCTCATCACCCAGGGAAACCGTCTTGGCTGCGGGGTCGATCGCTGTGACGCGCTTGCCCAGCTTCACGGTGATGCTGTTGTCCTCATAGAAGCTCGCAGGCCGCAGGAACAGACGCTCCAGCTCCATCTCGCCCAGCAGATAGGCCTTGGACAGCGGCGGCCTCTGATAGGGCAGCGCCTCCTCTGCGCCGACAAGGGTAATCTCGCCGTCAAACCCGTCCTTGCGCAGTTTCGCCACCAGCGAAGATCCTGCCTGGCCTGCTCCAATCACAACGATGTGGGACATCTACGCTTGCCTCCCGCAATAGTTCCAGTCACGCTTCGAACGGACCCTATATAACGAGGGCCCCAAAACGCAATCATGAGAAAGAGGAACGTGCAATGATTTCTGTTGGAGACCAACTGCCAGACGCGACGCTGACGCTCATTGGAAACAACGGCCCCGAGCAGGTACAGCTGTCGGACAAGCTGAAGGGGCGAAAAGTTGTGCTGTTCGCGGTTCCCGGGGCCTTTACCAGCACCTGCCACTCGGCGCATGTTCCCAGTTTCATCCGCACAAAAGACCAGTTTGCCGCCAAAGGCGTCGACGAAATCATCTGCCTGGCCGGCAACGATCCATTTGTCTTGTCGATCTGGGGTGACAACACCGGCGCCACCGAGGCCGGCATCGCCATGCTGTCCGACGCCGAATGCACTTTTACCGAAGCAATCGGAATGCGCCTGGATGTGCCGTCCGCAGGTCTGATCGGCCGTTCGCTGCGCTATGCAATGCTAGTGGAGGATGGCGAGGTCAAAGTCCTCAACAAGGAAGAGAACCCGGGCCAGTGCGAATTGTCCGCCGGCGAAGGCCTGCTTGAGTCGATGGGCTGACATCTGCCGTTTGCGGCTGCCTGTTCCACGCGGCCGCAAACGCATTTCCCCAACACCTGTCAACATCAACGCCCATAGCCCTGACCGAATGTTTCGCGCGCGATATTGCGCCCGGGTCTTGGTCTGATCACCTCAGGATATTTGCCATGCCATTCCGGTTGCTCAAACTTTCCGGCGGCACCCTCTCGCTTGAATTCGAAACATCGGACTTGCCCCGTGTCAGAGAAGTTATCAAGGCCGCTTACGGAAAGATTGAGATAGAAAGGTATCCTATATGCGCCGGAGTAAAATTTGGCGGATGCGAGTTTGTTTTTCAGAACGAGTGGAACGATCCCTGCCTCATCTCAAAAACAGCTGGCGGCAGTCAGATTTTGACGTCTCTTTTCAAACACTTGACAACCCCAGATGCTTAGGAAGCCGAACCAAGCAACTTACTAGGATCAACGCTGAGGCTCACCGAAAAGACCATCCATCTTGCGCGCCAGTTTGGCATCCTGCGCGCTGATGCCATCCACGTCATGGGTGGTCAGCACCACCGTCACCCGGTTGTAAACATTGCTCCATTCCGGGTGATGGTTCCATTTCTCGGCCCAGATTGCAGCCCGGGTCATCCAGCCGAAAGCATCCGCAAAGTTTCCGAACTTGAAGGTCTTAGTGATCGCATCGCGGCCCTCGACCATTTCCCAGCCAGTGGCAAACAGCGGCTCCAGCAAAGGGCCGCGGGTGGCCTCGGACAGTTTCTCCGTCATTCTTGCTCCTCCACATGCGCTTTGCGGAACGGGCCGAAATCGGTGAGGATCTCGATCTCTTCTTCGACGGCGGCCCGCTCGGCCTCAAGGTAGCGGCCAACAGCCTCGGCAAACCCCGGATCCCCGATCCAGTGCAGGCTGTGGGTCTGGCTCGGCAGATAACCGCGCGCCAGCTTGTGCTCACCCTGCGCGCCAGCCTCGATCCGGTCAAGCTTCATGGCAATGGCCAGTTCGATGGCCTGATAGTAGCACAGCTCAAAATGCAGGCAGGGGTGATGTTCAACGCACCCCCAGTAACGGCCGTAAAGCGTTTCACGGCCAATGAAATTCAATGCACCGGCCACATAGCGGCCGTTGCGCCAGGCGAGAATCAGCGCCATGTCGCCGGCCATGGTTTCATCCGCAATTTGAAAGAACTCGCGGGTCAGATAGGGCGAGCCCCATTTGCGTGCGCCGGTGTCCTGATAGAATTCCCAGAAGGCATCCCAATGCTCCGACCGCAGGCTGCTGCCCTGATAGACTCGGATTTCTCCGCCAAAGCACTGCGCTTGCATCCGCTCCTTGCGGATGTTCTTGCGCTTACGCGAAGACAGCGCCCGCATGAAGGCTTCGAAATCCTCATACCCCTGGTTCAGCCAGTGGAACTGCTGGGTGGCCCGGGGCATCAGCCCCATTTCTTCACCCATTCGCGCCTCATCCTTGGTGCAAAAGGTCACATGCAGCGAGGAGAGATTATTGTCTGCCGCCAGCTGCACCGCACCCTGCACCAGCGCCGAATGGCCGACACCATCAAAACCCGGCTTCACCAGGAAGCGCCGGCCGGTAACCGGCGTAAAGGGCACCGCCATCTGCAGCTTAGGGTAATAGTGCCCCCCTGCCCGCTCAAAGGCATGCGCCCAATTGTGGTCGAAAATATACTCGCCCTGGCTGTGCCCCTTGGCATAAAGCGGAGCGCAGGCGATCAGTTTGCTGTCCAGATAGGCGGTCAGATACTGCGGCTGCCAGCCGGTGCCCGGACCGACCGAGCCGCTCTCTTCCAGCGCGCTCAGGAAACGATGGGTTGTAAAGGGATCGCTTGGGCGGCCGCCGTCCGATGCCTCGGGGCAGGCGCAGGCATCCCAGTCCGCCGCCGCGATCTGCGACAGCGACCCCAGTACCCGGATTTCAATTTGCGCCTGATCCATGCCTTTCCTCCGCACCGCTTCAATGATGTGGGGTGTGAGCCTGCATGATCAAGAGCTTAGCGGCGCAAGGTACTGTTCGAAAGTCACATTATCGGCAAATGCGCGAGCTGCGGTTTCCTGCTCTGCCGAGGTTACCGTCCAGCACAGAACTGTAACACCACCATCACGCATTTCCTGCACCAGCGGGCGGGACAGGTCATAGGCCTCGTGGCTGATGAAGCTGCAGTCAGCGCGCTCATAGTCCGGAATGGTGCGCAGATGATCGCAGACAGTTTCCTGCAATTCCGGCCATTCCCCAGGTTCATATGCGCTGGTGACAATGCCGCGCGGGATCTGAGGTGCCAGGCGCGCCAGTTCCGCAACCGAATTGGGATTGAAGGACATCAGTGCTACCGGGCCATTGTAGCCCTGCAGCGCCTCTGCTGCGGCTTTCTCCAGCCGGCCATCTGTGATGTCCATTTCACCATGCTGGTCCTTCAGCTCGATCAGGAGCGGCACCTGGCCGTCCACCATCTGCAGAACTTCCGCCAGATCCGGAATGCCCTCGCCGTCGCCGCCCTTCAGCGGGATTGCCCGCAGCGCTGCGCGGTTCAGAAATTTGACCGGACCGGTGGCTTCAGCCAGCCGGCCCAGATCGTTGTCATGAAAGACCATGGCGCAGCCGTCGCTGGACAGCTGCAGGTCGATCTCGATCCCGTATCCCGCCGCCAAGGCCGCGCGGATGGCCGCACGGCTGTTCTCAGGGCGTCCGTCATTCACATCATGCAGCGCACGGTGGGCCAGCGGCACACTCAGGAAGGCGGCAGGCAGGGCAGGTCTCATTTGATCTGGAACACACCGTCGATTTCAACCGCAACGCCCAGCGGCAGCGAAGGCGAGCTGACCGCAGAGCGCGCGTGGCGGCCGAGGTCGCCCAGGGCTTCGACCAGGAAGTCGGACGCACCGTTCACCACCTGCGGCTGCTGGGTAAAATCAGCGGTCGAGTTAACAAAAGCGCCCAGTTTGACAACGCGGACCAGACGGTCCAGGTCGCCGCCGCAAGCGGCTTTCAGCTGTGCCAGCAGAGCGATGGCGCAACGCTTGGCAGCAGCCTGGCCCGCGTCAACGTCCATGTCTTCGCCCAGGGTGCCGGTGATCAGGCCGTTTTCATCCGCCGAAATCTGGCCCGAGATATAGACCATGTCGCCTGCGACGACGTAAGGGACATAGTTCGCCGCCGGTGCCGGCGCGTCGGGCAGAGTGACGCCCAGTTCGTTCAGTTTTGCTTCGATGCTCATGGCCGAATTCCTCCGAGTCTTTGCTGGCCGGGACGCTACCCGGACAGGCACAGATCGGAAAGAGCAAATGCGCCCTGCCCGCGGCCCTTTCCGGCCTGCGGGC
>JBFOLS010000342.1:0-4565 GCA_040830225.1 Leisingera sp. | reverse complement strand
GCCGTTCAGGAACATCTTGTCCAGGCCGCCCCACAGGCCGGAGGTGCCGCTTCCGAAGGCAATTGTGTAGCCGAATGCCAGCCATAGAACGCTCATCAAACAGGCAATGGCATAGCAATGCATGAAGACGCTGAGCACATTGCGGGCGCGCACCAGCCCGCCGTAGAACAGGGCGAGCCCTGGCAAAGTCATGAAGAGGACCAGGGCCGTGGCCACAATGATCCATGCGGTATCCGCTCCGTTCATCCGTTTGTTCCTTCCCCTCAAAAAACGGTGCTATGGGGAAAGCGGAAAGGCGGCGCAGAAAAAAGAGGCAGCCGCGCGGAATGCGCCCAAAATCGGGGCTTTTTCAGGAGTGCTGAATTTTTGGGCGGGCTTAGGCGGGCGCTGCCCGGAATGCCGGCAGTTTACGAAACCGCCTTCATCAGCAGTGAAAGTGCATGATCACGGGCGGCTTCGCGCACATTAGCACGGCCAAGGGCGCCGAAGTCGACGGTTTCAGTGCTGGTTTTGCGGCCGCTGCGGGCCAGGCCAAAGCAGACGCGGCCTTCGGGTTTGAAATCTGACCCTCCCGGGCCTGCAATGCCGGTGACAGAGACCGCCAGGGTAACAGCGGCATTCCGAAGCGCGCCTTCGGCCATCTCGGCTGCAACCTCTTCGCTGACCGCGCCTACGGCTTCCAGCGTTTTAGCCCGCACGTCCAGCATCTGCATTTTGGCGTTGTTGGAATAGGTCACAAAGCCGCGGTCCACCACTGCGGAGGAACCGGGGATGTCTGTCAGTGCCGCCGCGATCATTCCGCCGGTGCAGCTTTCGGCAGTGGCAATAGTGACACCTTTTTCCTGGGCTTGGGCAATCAGTTTGGCCACGTCGATGCTCATAGTCCCAGAACCCGGTGCGACAAACCGGCCAGCAGCGCGACGCCGATGCCTGCCAGAATGCCGGCGATGACATCATCCATCATAACCCCGAACGGACCCTTTTTGCGATCTGCCCAGCCGACGGGGCCGGGTTTCCAAATGTCGAATAGACGGAACAGCAGGAAGGCGCTGATCCAGCCGGGCCAGAGCGCGGTGATTGCAATGCCATGCGACCAAGCCGGATAGGAAATGGCCCAAAGAGCAATCCACTGACCAGCAACCTCGTCTATCACGATCTCGGAAGGATCGTGGTTAGCGCTGCCCGCGGTCATTTTCCCGGTGGCCCAGAGGCCAGCGGGGATGCAGGCCAGAGTGGCCAAAGCAAGCAGCGGGAAGCCGCCGAGCAGGTGCAGCGCATAGGCCAAAGGCAGCGCGGCAAGCGAACCCCAGGTGCCGGGAGCAGGGCGCAGATAACCGACCCCGCAGACGGTGCCAATCAGCTGTGCCGCAGTCATGCCTTCACCAGCGCGGCGGTGGCGAGTGCCGCAATGCCCTCGCCGCGGCCGGTGAAGCCGAGGCGTTCAGATGTGGTGGCCTTGATCGATACCCGATCAGCGTCGATGCCAAGGATTTCGGCCATCACTTCGCGCATCTTGGCCGCGTGGGGACCGATCTTGGGGTACTCGCAGACCAGGGTGCAGTCGACGTTGGAAATGCTGAAACCCATTTCTCGCGCCAGATTGGCCGCATGACTCAAGAAGATTTCGCTGGCGGCCCCCTTCCACTGCGGATCGGAAGGCGGGAAGTGCTGGCCGATGTCGCCTCGGGCCAGGGCGCCATAGATCGCATCGGTCACCGCGTGCATGCCGACATCTGCGTCGGAATGGCCTTGCAGGTTTTTTTCATGCGGGATCTCGACCCCGCAGAGGATGACACTGTCGCCGGGGCCGAACCGGTGCACGTCGTAGCCATTGCCAAGCCTGATATCCATCTCTGCTCCCAGAATGCGTTCCGCCCGGGCGAAATCCTCGGGGCGGGTGATTTTGATGTTGTCCGGCTCGCCCGGAATGATGCGGACGTCAAGCCCTGCAGCACGGGCAACCTCGACATCATCGGCTGCACCGCCCGGATGCGCCTGATGAGCGGCAAGGATAGCGCCGTACCTGAAACCTTGCGGGGTTTGAGCCGCAAAAAGGCCTTCTCGGTCCTGCGTGCCGGTTACGGTACATCCGGCGCCGGTCCATAGCGCATCAGTCACGGAAAGTGCAGGTGCCGCCGCAGGTCCTTCGTCCAAGGCATTGATAATATGGTGGATCAGATCCGTGCTGACACAGGGGCGGGCAGCGTCGTGAACCAGTACTTTGTTCACGCCGTGCGGTTCCAGCGCCTTCAGCCCGTTCAGAACCGAGGCTGCGCGTTCCGCTCCGCCTTCAGCCAGGATCAGGCCGGGCTTACCGGCGAACTCTGTCCAAGCCGCGGTGTCATCGGCGGAAAGCACAAGCACTGTGAGGTCCACCCCCGCCGCGGCAAAGGCGTTCATCGTCCAGTCGATTACCCTGCGCCCTTTCAGCGGGCGCCATTGCTTGGGCGTGCCGCTGCCTGCGCGGGTGCCGCGGCCGGCGGCGACAATCAGGGCGGCTGTGGTCATATGGGCCTCATTTCCGGTTTGGTCTTTGTTTATGAGGTGACGCGGGAAGAGGCAATCACCCCGCGGAATCTGCTTAAAAAATGGGCAAAGGATGATTTGCGATGCCTTGCAATGGGCAGTTTCATTGCTGCATAGCAGGGGCTTCGGGTAAAAACGCCCCAGTTGCACAAGGAATAGGCAGTTGTCCTTCACGCTTGGAACCACCTCCATGTCTCCGCCAATCGCCTTGGCGCCGATGGCTGGAATCACCGATCGTCCGTTCCGGGACTTGGTCCGTTCATTCGGGGTCGGGCTGATGGTGAGTGAGATGGTGGCAAGCCAGGAGATGGTGCAGGCCAAGCCGGGGGTTCGTGAACGCGCCGAGCTGAGCGCCGATGTGGAAAATACAGCGGTGCAACTGGCGGGGCGAGATGAATACTGGATCGCCGAGGCGGCGAAACAGGTTGCCGGCCAGGGCGCACGGATCATCGACATCAATATGGGCTGCCCGGCTAAGAAGGTGACAAATGGATACTCCGGCTCGGCGCTCTTGAAGACGCCGGATCATGCATTGAAGCTGATTGACGCGGTGGTGGGCGCAGTGGATGTGCCGGTGACTCTGAAGACCCGGCTGGGCTGGGACGACAAGTGCCTGAATGCCCCGGATGTTGCGCGCAGGGCCTGCGATTCCGGGGTGCAAATGGTGACGATCCACGGCCGCACCCGCTGCCAGTTTTATAAAGGCTCCGCCGATTGGGCGGCGATACGGGCCGTCAAAGATGCAGTGAATGTGCCGCTTCTGGCCAATGGCGATATCGTCGATACCGCGACTGCCCGCGAGGCGCTTGAATTGTCCGGCGCGGATGGGGTGATGATCGGGCGCGGCGCTGAGGGCAGGCCTTGGCTGCTGGCCGAAATCGCGCATCACCTGTGGGGCACACCGGCACCGAAGGTCCCTGATGGAGAGGCGTTTATCGAAATGGTTTCAGAGCATTACCGGGCGATGCTCGACTTCTATGGTCAGGACCTAGGGGTTCGTGTCGCGCGCAAGCATCTGGGCTGGTACATGGATGAGGCCGGAACCGGCCCTGCAATGCGCCGCGCGGTTTTGACCGAAAAGGATCCCGAAGAAGTGCAGGCCTTGCTGCCGGAGGCGCTGAGCTCAGAAAGACCGGAGGCCGCCGCATGACGGACAGCGCAGCTCTCTGGGCCTCTTTGCCGGTGCCAGCGTTTTTGATCGACGCGCAGGACAGAATTGCCGATGTGAATGCAGCCGGCGAGGGGTTTCTCAATGCCTCCCGCAAAGCGCTGGTCGGCCAGCCGGTCTGGGATACACTGGCAATTGATGCGCCGATCGAGGAAGCCTTTGCCCGTGCGCGGAAGCAAGGGACGCCCTTGTTTGTGAATGACATCGACGTCGGTTCCGGCAGCCGGGCACCGTTGCAATGCGGGGTGCAAATCGCACCGTTGCAAGGGCAGTCGGGCGTCATGCTGCTGATGGTCACTCCGCGTGAACTGGCCGGACGGATGACCCAGACCCATTCTGCCAAGTCTGCCGCGGCTTCGGCCATCGGCATGGCCGAGATGCTGGCACATGAGATCAAGAATCCGCTGGCAGGCATCACCGGTGCGGCGCAACTCCTCAGCATGAACCTCGGTCCAGAAGATCTGGAACTGACCGACCTGATCGTTAGTGAAAGCCGCCGGATTGTGAAACTGCTGGAGCAGGTGGAGCAATTCGGCAACTTGTCGGAACCGGGATTCAAACCGGTGAATTTGCATGACGTGCTGGACCGGGCACGGCGTTCGGCGCTTTTGGGTTTCGGCGCCCATATGACCATCACCGAAGAATACGATCCTTCGCTGCCGATGGCCTGGGGCGATGCGGATCAGCTGCTGCAAGTGGTGCTGAACCTGCTGAAGAACGCTTCGGAAGTCGCTGACCCTAAAGGCGGAAACATTCACATCCGTACCTTCTACGAACATTCCTTCCGGCTGCGCCGCAGCGATGGAACCGGCAAATTGCTGCCCCTGCAGATCGAGATCATCGATGACGGGCCGGGACTGCCGGAAAAGAT
>JBFOLS010000341.1:0-2134 GCA_040830225.1 Leisingera sp. | reverse complement strand
GCATAAACCGACCGGACGGTCAATATATCTCAACATCAGATTCCAGCCAGCCGGCTTCTCCCGGCCTGACGAAAAGGACGACATGATGAGCCTTCTAGAGATTTCCAGCTTTGCCGCGGGTCAATGGGTCGCACCGGGCGCAGGCGCCCGAAACATCGCCAGCGCCATCACCGGCGAAGTGATCGCCAGCGCTGGCAATGACGCCCTCGACGTGCAGGCGATGCTCGACTACGCCCGCACCGTCGGCGGTGGCAACTTGCGCAAGCTGACCTTCCACGACCGCGCCCGGATGCTGAAAGCGCTGGCAGGCCACCTGAACCAGCACAAACAGGCGCTTTACGATCTCAGCTTCAACACCGGCGCCACCCAGTCCGACCACATGATCGACATCGACGGCGGCATCGGCACCATGTTTGTCTTTGCCTCCAAGGGCCGCCGCGAGATGCCGGACGGACATGTCTACCTCGACGGCGATGTCAAACAGCTCAGCCGAAACGGCACCTTCCTGGGCCAGCACATCTGCCCCCCGCTGCGCGGCGTTGCGGTGCATATCAACGCCTTCAACTTCCCAGTCTGGGGAATGCTGAAAAAGCTCCCCCCCACCCTGCGGGCCGGCGTACCCGCCATTGTGAAACCCGCCACCAACAGTTGCTATGTGACAGAGCTGGCGGTGAAATTGATGCTCGACAGCGGCATCCTGCCCGAGGGCGCGCTGCAGCTGGTCTCCGGCGGGCTGGGCGATATGCTCGACCATCTGTCCATGCAGGACGTGGTCAGCTTCACCGGCTCCGCCAATACCGCGCTGAAACTGCGGGCAAATCCGGTGATCCTGGAAAACTCGGTCCGCTTTGTGGCCGAACAGGACAGCCTCAACGCCTCAATCCTTGGCCCCGACGCATTGCCCGGCACGCCGGAGTTTGACTTGTTCGTCAAGGAGGTCAGCCGCGAGATGACCACCAAGGCGGGTCAGAAATGCACCGCCATCCGCCGCATCATCGCGCCGCAGGTGCAGGTGGATGCTGTCATCGAAGCGCTGTCGGCACGCCTGTCGAAAACCGTGATCGGCGACCCGCGGCTGGAAACCACCCGCATGGGCGCGCTGGTCTCAAACAGCCAAAAACGCGACGTGCTGGAGAAAGCCGCGATCATCGGCCAGGAGGCGGATCTGGTTCACGGCGACCCGGCGAACTTTGCCGTCGAGGGTGCCGACGCCGAAAAAGGCGCCTTTGTGCCACCGATGCTGTTCCACTGCGCCGACCCGGACAAGGCACAGCGTGTCCACGACACCGAGGCCTTCGGCCCCGTCTCTACCATCATGGGTTACCGCGATCTGGACCATGCGATTGATCTGGCTAACCGCGGTCAAGGTTCGCTGGTGGCCTCGGTCATCACTCATGACCCGGCTGTTGCGCGCGAGGTTGCCGTCGGCGCGGGCGCCTACCACGGCCGCCTCTACTTCAACAACCGCGACTCGATGAAGGAATCGACCGGCCACGGCTCCCCCCTGCCCCACATGGTGCATGGCGGCCCGGGCCGGGCAGGCGGCGGCGAGGAAATGGGCGGTGTGCGCGGTGTGAAGCACTACATGCAGCGCACCGCCATTCAAGGCTCGCCCGACATCCTGTCGTCGATCGGCGAAAAATGGGTGCCGGGCGGCACCGAAACCCAAGGCCCGGCGCACCCTTTCACCCGCAAGTTCGGCGAGTTGGCAATTGGCGAGACCCTTCACACAGAACCGCGCACGGTGACGCTGGAGGATATCGAGACCTTCGCCCATTTCACCGGTGACACATTTTATGCCCACATGGACGACGACGCCGCCAAGCGGAACCCGTTCTTCCCGGGCCGTGTCGCACATGGCTATCTTCTGTTGTCCTTTGCAGCCGGCCTCTTCGTTCAGCCGGACGAAGGCCCTGTGCTGGCCAACACCGGTCTCGACAACTTGCGCTTTATGAAGCCGATTTCCGCAGGCGAAAGCATAAAGGTTCGCTTGACGGTCAAGAAGAAGACACCGCGCAACGAGGAATACGGAGAAGTGCGCTGGCACGTCACTCTCACCAATCAGGATAACGAGATTGCAGCAGAGTATGAGCTGCTGACGATGAACGCCTTCTGACCCTGGCAGAAGCGGCTG
>JBFOLS010000340.1:0-3688 GCA_040830225.1 Leisingera sp. | reverse complement strand
GCATTCCTCTTCAAAATTGATATCGCGCTTAAGGGCAGACTTGCTCTTAGGCGCTTCTCAGCATTCTTTGAAGCGCTGCGCAAGCAGCGCCCGGCCCAAGGCTGTAATATTGTCCCGCAGGGGCCATCTTCAGGCGCGGGAGCCCGCCGTCTGCCAAAAGGCGCACCGTTGCAGACCCGGCGCACGCTCCGCTCACGCCAGCTTAAGGCGCTTCTGCCATGATACCTCCCGGTCGCGATCACCTGCCGGGCCTGACATCCCCGGCATCCAGGAACAGGGCCCTCATGGCGAGGGCGCGCAGAGACAACGTTCAGCGTGCGGGAGGAACCTCCCGTCCCGCCTCCGCCATTTTGGCGGCGCCGCCATTCCCAAGTGCTGAAGACCGGCTCAGCCGGAACAGCAAAGCCAAAAGGCAGCCGCGGCCGGCAGGGCAATGCCCTGGCCGGATAGAGGCAATTGTATCTTTCAAATCTCCGTAATGCCGGAAAACCGCCGCAATTCTGCGCCAGGCTTGAAACTTGAGTTAAGACAGGCAACCCGCGGATCCGGAGGATGGCATGGGACTGAAGAAAGCTGTTGGTATCCTGGTGTTCTGCACTCAAGGGGTGATCGGCGCCGATTATTACATCCAGACCCGTGATGCGGGCCTTAACTGGGGCGATCTGAGCGCAACAGATTACAGCACAATTGTGCAGGACCGCTTTGCCCGCGCCCGGGCCAGAGAGGCCGCCGGCCTTGCCGCTGCGCCGGGAGGCGCGGCGGAAGACGGGCAGTCGATCTGGAGCGAGGCGGCCAGCTATGGCAAAAGCCTGTTTTCAGGCGGCGAACAGCTTGCAGCAGTGCAGGAGCCGGAGGAGCCGCAGCCAATCTGCATCCGCCGCGGCAATGTGCCGGACTGCTGAACAGGGGCTTAGAACAGCCAACACGGCAGGGGAAAACAGCAGGGGGCAAGCGCCCCCTTTTTTACGTGCAAAAATGCCGTTTCCGCCAAAAACGCCGCGAAAACCCGCCATCGGCGACGCAGCAGGTCGGTTTTTGCGGTTTTTGCGTCGGATGGATTTTGCGCGCGATCGTTTGCTTGGGCATAAACCAAAGCCAAGAATCTCACAAAGCTGGAGAGCCGGAGAATGAAAACCCAAGTCAAAGCACTTGTTGTTGGCGGCGGCGCCGTCGGCACCTCGATTGCCTATCACCTGGCCAAGGCCGGCTGGGAAGACGTCATGCTGATCGAGCGTGACGAGCTGACCTCCGGCTCGACCTGGCACGCAGCCGGCCTGCTGCCGCTGTTCAACATGTCCTATGCGACCACCCACATCCACAAGTACTCGGTCGACTTCTACAAGACCCTGGAAGAGGAAACCGGCCTGAACGCAGGTTTCGCCGTTGTGGGCAACCTGCGCATGGCGCAGACTCAGGAGCGCATGGACGAGTACATGCTCTATGCCTCCACCGCGGAAACCTGCGATGTGGCCTACGAATGGCTGACCCCGGAGCAGATCAAGGAGCGCTGGCCGCTGATCGAGACCGGCGACCTGAAAGGTGCGATCTACCACACCGAAGACGGCTACATTAACCCGGCAGACGTGACCCAGGCGATGGCCAAGGGCGCCCGTCAGCGCGGCGTCGAAATCGTCCGCAAGCTGCAGGCCGATGCCTTCCACTGGACCGGCACCCACTGGGAAGTCACCTGCACCAAGATGGTCGAGAAGGGCGGCAACCTGGTTCCCTCCGACGAGCAGGTGGTGATCACCGCCGAGCACGTTGTGACCGCATCCGGCAACCACGCGCAGCGCACCGCGAAAATGCTGGGCATCAAGATGCCGGCGATCCCGGTCGAGCACACCTTCA
This sequence comes from Leisingera sp., assembly GCA_040830225.1. Taxonomy (GTDB): domain Bacteria; phylum Pseudomonadota; class Alphaproteobacteria; order Rhodobacterales; family Rhodobacteraceae; genus Leisingera. Next base: position 1,840 of record JBFOLS010000340.1, on the reverse strand, counting down.
TCGTCATGGACAAGGACCCCGAGCTGGTCAAATGGCGTGAAGCCGGCAACCCCGAGCACCCTGTTGTGCGCGATGCCGACAATGAATCCTATGCCCGCGAAGAACGCGGCGGCTGGATCCTGGGCATCTATGAGCGCGGTGCGCCTGCACAGTTCGAGCACGGCGTGCCGGACAGCTTCCGCGCCGACCTGTTCCCGCTGGATCTGGACCGGATCGCCGAGCAGTACATGGCGATGGCGGAGCGCGTTCCGTCCTGCGCCGAATCCGGTCTGAAAGACGACTTCAACGGCCCGATCTGCTACACCCCCGACGGCAACCCGCTGGTGGGCCCGGCACCGGGCCTGCGCAACATGTGGCTGGCAGAAGGCTTCTCCTTCGGCATCACCGCCGCAGGCGGCACCGGCTACTACTTGGCGCAGATGATGGTCGACGGCGAAGCCGAGATCGACATGGCGTCGCTCGACCCCAAGCGGTATTCCTCCAACTGGATGACCACCGAGTTCGCGGCCCGCAAGAACGAAGAGTGCTATGAGCACGTCTACATCCTGCACCACCCGGACGAAGAGCGCCCGGCAGCCCGCCCGCTGCGCACCGCGCCTGCGTTCGACCGCCAGAAAGCCCGCGGCGCACAGTTCGGCTGGGTCAACGGCTGGGAACGCCCGAACTACTTCGGCCCGCTGGACGCGCCGGAAAACTTCGACCACGACGCCCGCTCCTTCCGCCGCGGCGGCTGGTGGCAGTATGCCGTGGAAGAGGCGAAAGCCGTGCGCGAAGGCGTTGGCCTGATCGACGCGACCGCCTTCACCAAGCATGTCGTCAAAGGCCCCGGTGCCACCCAGTTCCTGGACTGGTTCACCTGCAACAAACTGCCGAAGGTCGGCCGCATCAACCTGACCTACGCGCTGACTGTCCTTGGCACCACCCGCACCGAGTACACCATCGTCCGCAACGGCGAGAACAACTACTATCTGGTCTCCGCCGGCGCCTGGTCCGAATATGACGCGGACTTCCTGCGCAAAGCCGCCGAAGACAAGATGGAAGAGTTCGGCTACATCGAGATCCAGGACGTGACCAGCCAGTGGGGCGTCTTCGCCATCGCAGGCCCCAAGTCCCGCGACGTGCTGAAAGAAGTGATCGTCGACGCCGATCCGGAAACCGCTCTGTCCAACAAGCGCTTCCCCTGGCTGTCGGCCAAGCAGATCGAACTGGGCATGTGCCCGGTCAATGCGATCCGCGTGGCCTACACCGGTGAACTGGGCTGGGAACTGCATCACCCGATCGAGATGCAGAACTACCTGTTCGACCTGCTGGAAAAAGCCGGCGAGAAGCACGGCATGAAGCTGGTCGGCGCCCGCGCCCAGAACTGGCTGCGCCAGGAGAAATCCTATCGTGCCTTCGGCAACGAACTGGGCCGCGACGCGACCCCGCTCGAAGCTGACCTGCCGCGCTTCATCGACATGTCCAAGGACTTCCACGGCAAGGACAAGCTGGAAGAGACCGGCGTGCGCGTGAAATGCTGCACTCTGCTGATCGACGGCCCGTCCGACGCTGACCCCTGGGGCCGCGAAGCGCTCTATGCTGCAGACGGCACCCGTGTGGGCCGCCTGACCTCCGGGGGCTACTCGGTGGCCTTCGAGAAGTCGATCGGCATGGGCTATGTGAAGCCCGAGTTCGCGGTGGAAGGCACCAAGCTGCAGGTCAAGATCCAGGATAAACTGTGGGATGCGGTCGTCACCTGCGACAGCCCCTACGATCCGAAGAACGAGACCATCCGCCAGAACGGCTAAGCCTTGGCGGAAGAAACAAAGAAGCCCCGGCCAATGTGCCGGGGCTTTTTCGT
>JBFOLS010000339.1:0-11138 GCA_040830225.1 Leisingera sp. | reverse complement strand
CTTTCATTGATGTGGTCAAGGATCCGGGCAGCAGTGGCAGGATCGACCTCAGACAGCGCTTCGTCCAGGATCAGAACATCGAAAGGCGGCAGAAGTGCGCGCAGCAGGCACAGGCGCTGACGTTCGCCGCCCGACAGTGTCAGCCCGCTTTCACCCAGAAGGGTGTCTAGCCCGTCTGCGCCGCGGAATCTGGCCGCTAGGCCAAACAACTCCAGCAGTGCCCAGACGCGTGTTTCATTTTCGGGCTTGGTCCAGAAAGCGCGGCTTTGGAAAAGGTTATCGCGCAGGCTGGCTCGCAGGGTAAAAGGCCGTTGCCCGGCATAGGCCACCCGCTCAGGCAGTACGGCGCCGCCCAGCTTGCTGAGATCCGCACCGCCCAGAGTGACACGCCCAGTTATGGGCTGCGCCCGCCCGCAAAGCACGGCCAGCAGCGAGGTCTTGCCCGCGCCGCTGGCCCCTTTGACTGCCAGCCTGGTGCCTTCGGGTATAATCCGGGACATCGGGCCAAGCGGCGCTGCGGCGCCGCGGGAGACTGTCACGTTATCTAATTGAAGGGCATATCCCGCCGGGGAAAACCGGTCTGACTGAGCGGGTGCATCCGGCTGCATCACCGTATCCAGCCGGGCTGCCGCAACCTTAACCCGCGCCTGCGCGTGCCAAAGGCCCAGCAGCGACTGCATCGGCCCGGTCATGAAGCCCATATAGGCAATGAAGGCAATGAGCGAGCCCAGCGGCCACTCGCCGCGGATTACCATCAGCCCGCCCGCCAGAAAGATCGCAGAGCGGATCAGGGCGGACAAAAGCATCGGCACCGCACGGGTGAATTCGCTCCATAGGTTTTGGGCGATAAGTCTCTGGCTCAGCCCGGCGTGGTCACGCAGACTGCGCCGCTGTGCCCATCCGCTCCCGCGTGCTGCTTGCAAAGCTGGCAGGCCGAACAGGATCTCTGACAGCCCCGCACTGTAGCGCCCCTGCATCTCGCGCACCGTTGCGGCGTGGCGCTCGGTCCGGGGGCGCGCCCAGATCAGGAAAGCCAGCTCAGCCGGAGCCAACAGGGCCGTCAGCAGGCCCAACCGCCAGTCCAGCAGCATCAGCATTGCTGAACCGCCAATCAGCCGGATCAGCGCCGAGGAGCCGCCCAGTACCGCGTTGAAAGCAAATTTTTGCACCTCTGCCGCGTCGCCATCAATCCGAGCCAGCAGCTCTCCTGCGCGCTGGGCGGCGAACCAATCCGATGGTTTTGCCGCCAGACGAGAGAGCAATTTCTGCCGCATCCGCTCCAGCATCCGGACGGATGCGCGCATGTGCAGGATATTGCTGAGCGCGCCGGTGCCGGTGGCCAGCAGGCCAACCGCAAACAGCGCAAGCGACCAGGTCATCAGCTGCGCGGCATCCCCCGCCACCAGCCCGCGGTCTATTACCAGCTTGCTGATGTAAGGCGGCAGCAGGCCAAGGGAGGAGGCGGCAAAGCTGATCAGCAACAGCACCGTCAGCCGCCGCCGGTGCGGGCGCAGCATCGGCAGCAGCCAGGCCGCCGTGGGCGCAGTAAAAAGCGCCGCACCCGCGCGTGAAGGCAGGCGCGGCCAGGACCGGGCAGCAGCGCCGCCCGGCTGGGGGGAGAGTTTGGCCGCAGGCCCGTTCATCCCTGCGGCACGACGTGCAGGGTGGAGACGGACATATCCCCGCCGGAGGGCATCCGGATCTCGCCCACACGCTCCAGCGTCTCACTGTCATAGATGCCAATGTCGTCATTGGTGCCCGCGACATAGATCTCGCGACCGTCGCTGGACACGTTGATGACGTAATAAGTGTGCGGCAGATCCACCCGCTTGACCAGTTCGCTTGTCTCCAGGTTGTGCTTGGACAGTTGGGTGTAGACGCCATAGAGGTGCTTGGGATCCATCGCACTGCGCACCGCTGAGAACATCAGCACCTCGAAGGAGGCGAAATCGGCGATCTCGGTTTCCCCGGTGGTCAGATCGACAGACTGGTAGCCCCAGACGAAATCTGCCAGCTCCTGCTGGGTTTCGTCGGCAAAGACGGCTGCCGTGTACATCAGCAGCATCTCGTCGTTCTGGCTGCCTGTGGGCCAGAAGGCGAGCACATCCGGCGGGCTGTAGGTGGGGCGGTCCCAGCTGGCGTTGGCGATCGCCACTTCGGTCTCTCCATTGCTGGGATCAACCCGGTAGATCTCATGCCCCGCGACATAGACTTGGCCATTGCGGTCGCTTGCCATCAGGGTGGAACGGCGCGGTGCTTCGAAGACGGCGGATGGTTCCGCTTCCAGCCCGGCGTTTGCGTCATAAACTGCAAACTCCGGCTGCATCACTTCATAGCGGTCAACCTTCTTGCGTACCGGATTGCGCACCGTGTAGATCTGGCTGCCATCCTTGGAGACCGCCAGCGAAGCCAGCGAGCGGCGGGTGACAACGCCTTCGGACTGGGCGGCGTGAAAGACCTTTTCACAGGTTTCAATGTCGACACCGACCACGTCCTGCCAATGGTTCAACAGCACATAGGCAATGCGGTTGTCCGGCGACATGGCAATAACGCCGGGCGTCACATTTGCTCCCAGATCGCAGTCGGCTTTGACGGAGCGGTCCCCCGCATCAAAGACATAGAGGTTGGAGGGCCGTGCCACCGTTACCAGAAGGTCGCCAGCGGCCAGCGGCAGGGCTGAAGCGCAAAAAGCGGCTGCAGCAAAAAACGCGGATTTCATGATGCGGATCTCCTCAGGTTTCGGCGTCGGTTGGATAGGTGGCACCAAGCGACCGCCAGTCCTTGGCGGCATTGGGCGCGCCTTCGTCCCAATTCGGATGATTGACCATGATGTCGGGCACCTGCGCGGGCCACCAGCATGGGTCGGAGCAGCCGTAAAGATCCGCCTCCATCGGCTGGCACAGCGCGGCAAGGCCGCCGAAGGGGTCGACCTCCCATCCCGGGTCGAATGTGGTGGCGCAACCGGCGGTGACGGTCTGCATCGCGCGGACCTCATCCATCTGGCCTTCGGCAGCGGCCTGCTGCACGCGTTCAGCTTTTTGATTGAGCGGTTTCATTTTCCAAACGCCCTCCTCGGCGCAACATGGTGGTGAAAGAATTGCGGCGTCTGGGCGATCAGCCGGGCATAGGCGGCGACACCGAAATCGATCCAGTCGCGCATCAGGTCGCAGTAGTGATAGGTGGGCATCATCGGGTCACTGAAGTGGGCATAACTCTCGTGGTAGCAGCCGCCCGCGCACAGGTTGCGGATCCGGCAGGTGGCGCAGCCCTTTTCGGTGCGGTTGGAGCGTGCCTTGATGAACCCCGAAAGCTCTTTGCGCTTGATGCCCTCATCGACGGAGCCGAACTGATCCATTTCCGAGCCGGTGAACCGGTGGCACAGGTTCAGCGCTCCATCGTGGTTGACCGCCAGCATCCCTACACCGGCCCCGCAGGGCAGCGCCTTGGAGCGCCCCTCGTAGAGGTCGTTCATCATCTGATGCATGTTGGAAAAACCAATGTTGCGGCCCTTGAGCGCCTCCTCGACATAACGGCGGCCCAGGGATTTCATCCCCTCGAACACCTCCAGAAGTTCAGCGCCATTGAGGTTGAAGGCATCCATCTCGCCCGATGTCACCGGCGAGAAGCCCACCTCGGCAAAGCCGATATCGTTTTTCAGGTGATCCCAGATCTCGACAATGTTGGTGATCCCCGCGGTCAGAGTGACGCGGGCGCCCACCGGCTTGGACCTGTACCGAGACAGCAAGAGCCGCGCCTTGGCAGCCACTGTGTCGTAGGTGCCTTTGCCGCCGACCGTCTTGCGGTTCAGATCGTGCTGCGCCCTCGGCCCGTCGATGGAGACTGTCAGCCCGAACCGGTGCGCGTCCAGCCAGTCGATCAGGGGCTCGGTCAGCAGTGTCGCATTGGTCGTGAGGCTGAAGTTCACCTCCTTGCCTAGCGCCGCGAAATGCGGCTCAGCCCAGTCCACTACCTGCCGGATCAGGGGCAGGTTCGACAGCGGCTCACCGCCGAAGAACACGATGTTGTAGCTGTCCCGGTCCGGGTTCTCAGCCAGCAGCATCTCTGCCGATTTCCTCGCCGTCTCAAAGGCCATCTTCCGGCCCTTGGAGGGCACTGCCAAGTCTTCCTTGTAGCAGTAGGAGCAGGCCAGGTTGCAGCCGGTGTTGACGTTCAGAACGATGGTCGTCAGCGGAAAGGTCTCGATCTCGATCGGCGGCCGTTCCGGCTGCAGCGGGCGGCCGTCGTTGACGATGTCCAGCCGCACCAGCCCGTCAAGCCGTGCGGCCGCATCTACCGCTGCAAACCGGGCCTCGAACTCGTCCATCGAAAACGCCTGTTCTTGCGCCGCATAGTCGAGGATGTCGCGGTCTACGCCGTCCATTTCGAAGATCGAAGTGGTCGGGACATGAAATAGAACCTCGCGCCCCTCGACCTCAACCCGATGCGCATTGGCTGGCTGATAGTGAAAGTCTTTCATGGTCTGTCTCCCCTGTCTCAGCGGATCGGCGGGTCGATGAAGCGCTGTACGGTGACGATCAGCATCGCCTCCGCCTGCTGGCCCATCGCTTCGGCCTGCACTTTCAGCTCACCGGCGTTGTTGGCGCTGAAGGGGCGGTCCGCGTTGGGGCCGGCAATCGCGGGCAGAAAAATGCCGTTAGCCTGCATTTGGCCTGCAAATTCGGTGTCCTTCATGTGGGCTGCGTGCTCATGCGCGTTGGCCACGGACCATTGCGCCTCAACCCGGCCGATACGTACGTCGTCTTCGGTTCCCGCCTTGCCGTCGGGGCCGTTCCACATGCCGACCGCGTTGAAATAGGCAGGCACTGCCGCCGGGCCTGCTTCACTGCCGCCGCCGACACGGGCAATGGTGAACTCCGGTTCCACCCGGATGCTGTCGATGGAGGTGTAATGGGCAATCTGCCCCTCGGCGCTGCCGGTGCTGAAGGTGACCACGCCATTGCCCTCAGCCGCCAGCGACAGCGCCGCGCCAAAGGTGTTTGCCGCAGCCTCGCCCGCTGAGGCGTCCAGCCCGTCCAGCCCAGTGCCAACCACCTGCACCTGCGCCTCGCCTGCCGGAACGGCAGAAGGCACCGTGCCCAGGATGACGCTGCCTGCCCCCTCCCGTACACCGCTCAGCGGCGCGCCCAAGGCATCGTTGCCGCGGTCGAACTGGCGGCCCTGCAGGCCATTGCCATCCTCTGACAGCGCCAAAACCTGGCGGTAGGCGGTGCCGCCAATGTCCAGATTGGCGCGCCATTCATAGCCGGTATAAAGGTTCATTTGGCCGGATGCAGGATGCGCAGTGCCGTCGGCCGTTACAAACTCGCCGCTGACCTGATAGGGCGAGGCATCGCCGCTGACTGTAAGTTTGCCATATGCTTCGCCGATCCCGGGAAGGTCAGTCATCACCACCCAGCTGCCTGACACCGGCTGCTTGTCCGAAGCCTGCCAGTCCGCCCAGGCGGAGGTCTCCAGCGGGTTCTGTTCCGCCAGATAGCTGGCGATTTCGGTCCGGGCGATCTTGTACCACTCGCGGTCGCGGCCAAGCGCTTGGTATTCGATGGTCGGGAAATGGCCGACATGGAAATCCATGTGCAGCTCCCATTCCTCCGCTGTGCGGTTCTGCAGGAGACCTCGCGCGCCGGTATGGCAACGGGAGCACATTGAGGCGAAGGGCTCGTCAAAGCTCTCCTGTGCGTTCGGGTCCTTTTCTAGCGCATAGCGGAAGGGGGCTGCTTCAGAGGGCGCCAGGCCTTGTGTATCCGCCAGATGCTGCACGATGGTGCGGCGGTCCTCGGCGCTGATGTCCAGCCCGTGCGACTGCTGCATCCGGACGATGGTCATCATCCAGCCCTCGGGCGTCTTGCGCTGGCCGCTGATCCGGCTCAGCCCGTTTTCCTCAGCCGTGTGGCAGCTGGAGCAGATATTCTGCAGTAGCTCCTCGCTGGCAAGCGCCGGCGCGGCGCCAGCCACTGATACCAGAAGTGCAGCCGTCAGGCCGCGGGGTCGTAGTTGCATGGATCAGTCTCCCTGTTTGTAGTGTCCCAGGGGATCTGCGCCCCCTCGGTGAAGCCTTGTGACAAAAGCCATTGATGGATCGCCTGTGCCGCCTTCAGCGGCGCCTCGGGCAGAACCGTGCTGTGAAAACGGGCCGTATCCGGCAGCGGTTGGCAGTTCAGGCGGCGCAGCAGAGGCACGATTTCCTGTCCGGCAGCAAAGGCCGCGCCGCCAGGGGCATCACGGGTGATCAGCACCTCGCGCCGCGCCAGCTGGCCGTCTTGCACGACAACGCGCGTTCCAACATGCGGGCGGATATCCGTCTCATGGGCCGGGGCATCATCCGGCCAGGCTGCGCGCTCTTTCCAGAACTGTCCCTGCAACCCTGCTTCGCGGTAGAAGTCGCGGCCCACCCGCGCCTGCCGCCAGAAGGTCTCTGCCACCCGGTTGCGGTAAAAATCACGGGCCAGATCCGTCTCCCCCGCAAGCAGCGCCCTTGCCATTGGCTCTGCCATCAGTGCTGAGGACACCGCCCAGAACATGCCGTGCCCTGACAAGGGGTCCAATGCTACCGCTGCATCGCCCAGCCGCGGGCAGCGCGGATCCAGTTCCGGCGCTGCCAACCGCGGCGCGATGGCGTGGACGGCGGGCTGGGGGGGAATGGGAGTGGCTCCCGCTACAGTTCTCCACAGCGCCGCCACAGCCGCCTTGCCGCCGGTCCGGCCCAGCGAGGCCGCACTGCCTACCGCCTGCAACCACAGCCGGTCCCGGCCTGCCGGAACCGACCAGATCCAGCCGCTGGTCCGGGCCTCGATCCGTGGCGCCAGCATGTCTCCCGCCTGGGGCGGCACAAACCCGGCCACCGAGATAGTCTCCGGCCCGGCAAGTTCAGCCCGGTTCAAGTCCGCTCTTTGGCGCGGCGCCCGGCGGCCGCGGGCCTCAATCAGCAGCCGGGCGGAAATACTCCGCCCGTCAGCCAGGCGGATCCTGCCTTCATCCGGGCGGACGCTGGACACCGCCGCGAAAAAGATGCTCACGCCTTCGGCCCGTGCGGCCTCCAGAAGCCCGGCGTCAAACCTGCTGCGGTCCGTCAGATGCTCGCAGTTCTGCCCGCCTTGGAAGGCCCCCCAGCTGACATGGCGCTGTGCTGCCGGGCCGACCCCGAGCAGCGGTAGCCGGTGCCGATCAAGAATCGCAGCGACACGCGCGGACATGCCCTCGAACCGGGTCGCGCACGGCGGCAGTGTGGCCAGCGCTACGCTGAACCCGGCCCGCGCAAGCAGAACTGCCGCCACCGATCCGGCCGGACCGCCGCCTGCAATCGCAATATCAAAGGTGCCTATTTGAGGTGCCATTTGCATAGGCTGCACCGGCCAAACAGCTCTTGTGGCGGGCACATCCGGACAAGAAGACGACATTTCCGGACAGAATCGGCGGCTGCGGCCCCGCTTGCTGTGATTTTTCTGGAATGGCGGATTTTTGCGGTATTCTGGCGCAATCCTGAGGAACCGCGTGATGCCACACAACTACCAGCCCCGTATCTCAGCCGCGACTTTGAACGACCCTGTTCGGGCCGTCGAGTTCATGAATGGCGATGCGGGCACGGTTTTCCGCAGTGCCAGGATCAGCCCGGAGGACTTGAATGGGGAGATCGGCCTGAAGAAGTTCGTCGACTTCTGCGAACATGCTTCTGAGAACCTCGGCTTGCCGGATTTCGGCTGGCGGGTTGGATCAGTTTTTGATCTGCAAAACCTTGGAACACTTGGAGAATTCATCAAACAGGCTCCAACGCTTGGCGCCGCCTTATCGTTGTTCCGAAATGCCTTTCCGGCGGTGCAAAGCGATTCAGAAATGCGGCTGACCATCGAGGGCGACAAGGCGCTGCTGACCTACAGGATACTGGACAACAGCATTTGGCCCCGGCAGCAGGACGCCGAGCTGACACTTTCGGTGTTCAACAGCCTTGTGAAATCCGCGACCGGCCCGGACTGGCGGCCTGAGCTGCTGTCGCTTGAGCACGAATCAAGTGCGCTGCAAGGCGAGAACAAGGCAGGACCCCGCTGCCCGGTGAAATTCGGAACTCCATCGAACACGCTGGTGTTTTCCGCCGGTCTGCTGGATTTGCCCCTGCCGGGTAGCGAAAATCCAGCGTTCAAAGCGGTCTCGCAGTCAATTGTACATTCTGCCCGGCAGAGCGAACGCCAGGCGCCCGTGGCTGTCCGGGTACGGCGGGAATTGCTGATGCGCATAGGCCGGGAGAGTTTCGAGCAAACAACTGTGGCGGCCGCGCTGGGCATGTCACGCCGCACCTTGCGCCGCAAACTGGAGGATGAGGGACAGAAATTCTCCCGGTTGCTGGCAGGCTGCCGGATGGAAATCGCAAAGCGCATGCTGTTGGCTCCGGGTACGCAGCTTCACGACATTTCTGAACGGCTGGGCTATTCCGAGGTTTCGGCCTTCGAACGCGCCTTCCGGCAGCAGGAGGGGGCCACCCCCAGCCAGTACAGGAAGCAAACGTCCGTCTAACGCTTTTGGGCAAGTGCGGCGGACGGGGAATTGGTTTGAAGGCGAACCTGGAACGCAGATCAGCACATGGCGGGGATACTTGCTGCCACAGTGCCCCACACCGGCAAGCCGTGAGTGCCCGGTGATCTAGCAGTTTGCGGGTCGAAGAGTTTCCCGCCTGCAAAGGAAATCAGGCGATTGATGCCAATGCAAGTTGCCTCTCTTTTGCGAGAGCACTTCGCCAAGCGCAGTTTCAACCAGCTAGAACCGGTTCCCTGCGCCATTGGCCTCGTCGGCTTCTGATGACCAAAGCAACTGACGGTACGGCCCGAAGGAAGCCGTTTCCCGAGGCGGCTCCGGTTAATTATTGGGGTGCAGGTTCATTTTCGCCCGGCCCGGTGCTCCAGCTTTTACGGAAGGATGCCGGCGACTGACCGTAACGTTTCTTGAAGCGGATCGACAATTGTGTAGCACTGCTGAACCCGGTTGCTGCCGAAATTTCGGCGACGGTCAGGTTTGTCTCGTTCAGCAGGGCCAATGCGCGCCCGACCCGAAGCTCGATGTAAAACTGCACCGGTGAGGTGCCGACGTAGCGCTGGAATAGCCGCTCCAATTGGCGGCGCGAGATCTGCGCATGGTCAGCTACAACTCCGATTTCCACGGGCTCTTCGATAGTGTCATGCATGAATTGCATTGCGTTGATCAGGTGCTGGTTGCGGCTGCTGAGAGCGACGGAATAAGCTGATTTCTGAAGGGCCTCACGGTTGTTGGAGCGGAAATGGATGCACATGTCCGACACGATCACCGCCAGGTCCTTGCCATGATCGGTCTCGATCATCTCCAGCATCATGTCGGTGGCCGCATTGCCGCCGCCGCAGGTCATCAGCCCGTTGTCGATTTCATAAAGGTTGGACGTGGGCTCCAGCCCCGGAAAGTACTCGGAAAACGAGGGCTGGTTCTCCCAATGCAGGGTAAAGCGCTGGTCCTGCAGGATACCCGCTTGGGCCAAGGCAAAGGCGCCGGTGCAGATGCCGCCGAAGCGGCCTCCATGGGCACTCTGCCGCCGGATCCAGGCCAAGGTCTTGGGGCTGGTGCTGTCTGAGGGCTCAATGCCTGAGCAGACAAAGGCAAAGCTGCCGCGGGGCAGGTCCTCCAGCGCAAGGTCCGTGTTGATCCCGATCCCGTTTGAGCAGGGCACCGGGGCGCCGTCCTCGCTCATCAGGAACCAGCGGTACAGTTCCTTGCCCGTCACCTGATTGGCGATCCGCAAGGGCTCCACGGCGGCGCTGAACGCCAGCATGGTCAGCTTCGGTAGAAGCAGAAAGTAGATGTCTTTTGGCGGCCCGTCGTAATCAACCCGGAAACTGGCCGCACCTTTCGGGACATAGCTGCGGGAAAGCATATTGGTAACCTAACAGATGGGGTGTTCACATCAAAATGCGCGCCGGGGGGAGGACCCGGCGCGCGAGGGCGGTCAGGCGGTCACTTGCGCCACCGGTTCGCCGCTGTCTTCCCAGGCGGCGATTTCGTCGCCGCTGGCTTTGGGGGAGAACAGGCCGGTCATCGCATAGAAGATACCGATGAGCGGCGACAGCCAGCAGGCAAAGGCCAGCGGGATGTACAGCAAGTTCTCAAAATTTCCGTCGGCAATCCCCAGCGCCAGCGCCGAGATCACAAAGGCGCCGCCTGCGTTCCAGGGGATCAGCGGCGAAACCAGGGTGCCGCCTTCCTCGATGGCGCGCGACAGGTTCAGCGGCGAATACTTCATGCCGCGGTAAACCGGCGCATACATCCGCCCCGGCAGGGCAATCGACAGGTAGGGGTCGCCTGCCACGGTGTTGGTCGCCACGGACGTCAGGATGGCTGAGGTCTGGATGCCGGCAAAGCTCTTCACACGGGCAATGATCACCTCGATGATCGCCTGCAGGCAGCCGGTCCGCTCCAGTGCGCCGCCAAAGCCCAATGCCAGCAGCACCAGCGAAATGGTCCACATCATCGACTGGATACCGCCGCGATTCAGCAGCGGGTCAATTTCTGCGACGCCGGTCTTGATCGCATAGCCGGCATTGGCAAAGGTAAAGGTCTCATGCAGGCCTGCGCCCTGGCACGCCATTGCCATGATGCCACCCACAACCGCTCCGGCAAACAGCGACGGGATCGGCGGCTGTTTTTTCACAGCCAGGATGATGACCAGCACGGCCGGCAGCAGCATCAGCGGTGAAATCCAGAAGGCGCTGTCCAGCGCTGCTGTGATGGCGTCAATGCGTTCAAAGGACACCTGCGAGGTGTCGATCAGAGTGAAGCCCACAACCAGGTAGATCACCAGCGCAATAAGCATCGAGGGCACGGTGGTCGGCAGCATATTGCGGATGTGGTCGAACAGGTTGGTGCCGGTCACGGCAGGCGCCAGGTTGGTGGTGTCCGACAGCGGTGAGATCTTGTCGCCGAAGAACGCGCCGGAAACAACAGCACCGGCGGTCCAGTACATCGGAATGCCAAAGCCTGCGCCAATCCCCATCAGTGCCAGACCGACGGTTCCGACGGTGCCCCAGGAGGTGCCCAGCGACACCGACACGATCGAGCACAGCACCATGCCCGCGGCTAGGAACAGCTCCGGCGATAGGATCTTGAGGCCG
>JBFOLS010000338.1:0-2114 GCA_040830225.1 Leisingera sp. | reverse complement strand
TCCGGTGCATTTGACACCTTCGGCCTGCCCGGCGGCATGATCGGCGACAGCCTGCCCGCCAACGTCGGCCCCGACCTGAACGGTTCCTTTGGCCAGATCGCCGGCTCCGGCGGTGAAGGTGCCGAAGCCTATTTCGCGATGGCCAAGGAAGCGGGCTTTGACGGCACTTCGCCCTATTCGCCCGAATCCTATGACGCCGCAGCGCTGCTGATGCTGGCGATGCAGGCTGCAAACTCCACCGATCCGGCTGACTATGTCGGCAAGATCCTGGACGTGGCCAACGCGCCGGGCGAGCAGATCCTGCCGGGCCAGCTGGGCAAGGCGCTGGAATTGATCAAGGAAGGCAAGGACATCGACTATGTCGGCGCCTCCGCGGTTGAGCTGATCGGCCCCGGCGAAAGCGCAGGTTCCTACCGCGAAATCGAAGTCAAAGACGGCAAGAACGAAACCGTCAACTTCCGTTAATTCAGGTCTTGATCTGGACAAACAACGATCAGCCCGGGTACTGCCCGGGCTGTTTCAAATTAAAAAACGCCGCAAAAGGCGTCAGGGGATGAAATGACATGATCGTCGTCGAGGACTTGCATAAGCACTTCGGCGGGTTCCATGCGGTGGACGGCGCTTCGCTGGAAATCGCAAAGGGCTCCATAACCGGTTTGATCGGCCCGAACGGTGCCGGCAAGACCACTTTGTTCAATGTAATCGCGGGTGTTCTGCCGCCGACCTCCGGCCGTGTCACCATGGATGGTGAGGATATCACCGGCCTGCCCCCGCATGAGCTGTTCCACAAGGGGCTGCTGCGCACCTTCCAGATCGCGCATGAGTTCTCCTCGATGACCTGCCGGGAAAACCTGATGATGGTTCCGGGCAATCAATCGGGTGAGACCCTGTGGAACACCTGGTTCGGCCGCAAGCGGATCGCCGACGAGGAACGCGCGCTGCGGGCCAAGGCGGATGAGGTGCTGGAATTCCTCACAATCAGCCATATTGCCGATCTTAAGGCGGGCCAGGTGTCTGGTGGCCAGAAAAAGCTCTTGGAGCTGGGCCGCACGATGATGGTGGACGCAAAGATCGTCTTCCTCGACGAGGTCGGCGCCGGCGTGAACCGCACCCTGCTTTACACCATCGCCGATGCCATCAAGCGCCTCAATGAGGAGCGCGGCTATACCTTTGTTGTCATCGAGCACGACATGGAATTTATCGGCCGCCTGTGCGACCCGGTGATCTGCATGGCCGAGGGCAAGAAGCTGGCCGAAGGCACGCTGGACGAGATCAAGGCAAATGAGCACGTGATCGAAGCCTATCTGGGCACCGGCCTGAAGAACAAAGACAAGCTGGCCGAGGCGTAATGCCTTTGCGCCGCGTTGCCCCCTGCAAAGGGGAACGGAGCATATGAATGTCTGAACCATTTTTGATTGGCGACTGCATGACAGGCGGATACGGCAAGGGGCCGGATATCCTGCATGACTGCACCATCGCCGTGAACCCCGGCGAAATCGCCGTGATCGTGGGCCCGAACGGGGCCGGGAAGTCCACCGCCATGAAGGCCGTGTTCGGAATGCTGAACGTGCGCTCGGGCTCGGTACGGCTGGGCGGAGAGGATATCACTTCGCTGTCGCCCCAGGACCGGGTTGTGAAGGGCATGGGCTTTGTGCCCCAGACCCACAACATCTTCACCTCGATGACCGTCGAGGAAAACCTGGAGATGGGCGCCTTCATCCGCACCGATGACATCCGCGACACCATGGAGCAGGTCTATCACCTGTTCCCGATCCTGAAGGAAAAGCGCAACCAGCCGGCTGGCGAGCTGTCCGGCGGCCAGCGCCAGCAGGTGGCGGTGGGCCGCGCGCTGATGACCAAGCCCAAGGTACTGATGCTGGACGAGCCCACCGCGGGTGTTTCGCCCATCGTGATGGATGAGCTGTTCGATCGCATCATCGAGGTCGCCCGCACCGGTCTACCGATCCTGATGGTGGAGCAGAACGCCAAGCAAGCGCTGGAAATCGCGGATAAAGGCTATGTTCTGGTGCAGGGGCGCAATGCCTATACCGGCACCGGCAAGGAGCTGCTGGCCGATCCCGAAGTGCGCAAGTCGTTCCTGGGAGGGTAATATA
>JBFOLS010000337.1:0-5465 GCA_040830225.1 Leisingera sp. | reverse complement strand
TTCTCTTCGATGGTCGAAAGGATGCTTGCGATGTTGCTTGCAGGTGCGCCAATTGCGCCGGCGATGTTGGAAGCAGGTGCGCCAATGCAGCTTGCGATCTGAGCAATGAGCTCGTCGCGGGACGGCATTTTCGACACAGCTTCGACGCCTGCGCGGTCCAGAGCATTCTCACCCATTGCGCCGCCGAGGATCTCAAACTTTTTGTTTTCCTTGGCGAAACCCTCGGCCACTTTGGCAGCGGACACGGGGTCTTCGGAGTAGGTCAGAACGGTCATCCCTGTCAGCAGGTCAGACATGCTTTCACACGGCTTACCCTCGAGGGCGATTTTGGCGAGCCTGTTCTTGGCAACACGCACGGAGCTGTTCGCGTCGCTTGCACGCGCGCGCAGATCCTGCATCTCAGCAACTGTCAGACCGGCGTAGTGAGCTACCACCACGACGCCAGAGCTTTCGAAGATCTGGCCGAGTTCCTCGACCACTTTCTCTTTCTGGGCTCTATCCACAGTTCTCTCCAAGTTAGGGATGACATGCATCCCGGCTCATATTTGCCGGTCCCGAAGAACCGGCGTTCAGGTCCGTTTTACGGGATGAGCCAAAGTCGCCCGAGGGAATGAAAACCCTCGATCTTCCTGGTCTTACCCGTCTCAGGAGGGAAATTAAGGCCCGATCGAAAGGCCACCCACCATCTTGGACGAAATGCAAAACAGCGCACGACGAATCGCACGCTGGGCTGCAGGAGTGTCTTTAGAAGGTTTTTGGGAGTTTTCCAACTCCTAATCGGGCCCCCGCCAAGCCGGGCACCCTTAATATTGCGGCGGGAGCCTAACACGGCTGCGCCAAAAACGCAAAAGAGCGGCTGGCAACCCCCTGCTCAGTTCCGGAACCGATGGGCAAAACGGGCCGCGCAACGCGAAACGAAAAAGGCCCGGGCTGCTTGCGCGGCCCGGGCCCTGGAACTGCTACGCAGGTATCCGATTACTCGGAAACAGCGTTGTCCACGTCAACCGTGATGCCCGGACCCATGGTCGAGGACAGGTTGATTTTCTTCATGTATGCGCCTTTTGCGCCCGACGGCTTGGCCTTGGCCACGGCCGACACAAATGCGCGGACGTTTTCGACCAGCTTGGCTTCATCGAAGGAAGCTTTGCCGACGCCTGCGTGCACAACGCCGCCTTTTTCCGCCTTGAACTGGACTTCGCCGCCTTTGGCTGCTTCCACGGCCGCTTTCACGTCCATGGTCACGGTGCCGACTTTCGGGTTCGGCATCAGGTTGCGCGGGCCCAGGATTTTGCCCAGACGGCCGACGATCGGCATCATGTCCGGGGTTGCGATGCAACGGTCAAAGTCCAGGTTGCCGCCCTGAATGGATTCCATCAGGTCTTCGGCGCCAACGATGTCCGCGCCGGCTTCCTTGGCTTCGTCTGCCTTGGGGCCGCGGGCGAAAACAGCAACGCGCATGGCTTTGCCGGTGCCGTTCGGCAAGCCGACCACGCCGCGGACCATCTGGTCTGCGTGGCGGGTGTCGACACCCAGGTTCAGAGCGATTTCAACGGTCTCGTCGAATTTGGTGGTTGCGTTGGCTTTCACCAGGGCAACTGCTTCTTCCACGGACAGGTTTTCTTTGCCTGCGAAAGCTTCGCGCGCGGCGCGGGTGCGTTTACCGAGCTTTGCCATCTTACTTCACCTCGATGCCCATGGAGCGGGCGGAGCCCAGGATGATCTGCATTGCCGCGTCGATGTCGTTGGCGTTCAGATCTTTCATCTTGGCTTCGGCGATTTCTTTCACCTGGGCCACGGACACGGTGCCGACGGTTTCACGCGACGGGTTGTTCGCGCCGGATTTCACCTTGGCCGCCTTCTTCAGGTAGTAAGACGCGGGCGGCGTCTTGATGTCCATGGTGAAGGACTTGTCCTGATAGTAGGTGATCACGGTCGGGCACGGCGCGCCGGGCTCCATGTCTGCGGTCTTGGCGTTGAACGCCTTGCAGAATTCCATGATGTTGATGCCGCGCTGACCCAGGGCCGGGCCGACGGGCGGAGAGGGGTTTGCCTGACCTGCAGGAACCTGCAGCTTCATCGAACCAACAAGCTTCTTAGCCATTTGGTTTTCCTTTCAACACAGACGGGACGCGTCCCATCCAATTCAAGTTGCGTGGTCGGATTTCAGGATCGCGATCCCTTGATCTCCCACGAGAGAATCTCGCCCGAAGACGATATCGGCGGCATTTACAGGGGAACGGAGGGGTTGGCAAGTGGCTGAACCACGAAATGAAAAGAGGGGCCTTTGATCCCACCTCCACCATTGCTCCACCCAGAAAACTAGGACATCCTTTAATGTGAGGGGGAAATGTAATGAACCCAGAATTGCTCAACATGCTGGTAAAAAGAGTACAAAACTCTCCAACAGAGCGGATCACTAGCACTGATCTCACGAAATGGACAGCGCGCGACGTCGACATCGACCTCCTCCATGAAATCTCTCTCGCTGTTGCTCGGAGCTATCAATTCCAGTCAATCAGCTACCAGACAGCCGATGACGTTATGAATGATCTTTGGCGCCTTTTTCAGGAACGTTTTCTTGCCAACGCAACGGAATTACCATCACCGTTCTGGGACGTCTTTGAAGCCTTTGACGCCGGAGAATACCATCGACGACCAGATAAGTCGGACAATCCGGTTGCAGATCATACCGACCCAATGATCGCCGAACTCCTGACACGTTATCCAATCCGCCCAAAACTTTGACGTGAAAATACCACCCGCCTTACAAAGCTGGAAAATAAAAAAACGCCGCGATGCATCCTGCAACGCGGCGCCATGAATTGCGCTGAGGGTCAACTCACCCCTGCTTGGTCACCTGGGTAAAGTCCAGCTCGACCGGGGTCTCGCGGCCGAAGATGGACACGGTGACCTTGAGCTTCTGGTTGTCGTCGTCGACCTCTTCGACCATGCCGTCGAAATCCTCGAACGGGCCGTCGTTTACTTTGACCTTCTCGCCGACCTCGAAATGGATCAGGGTGCGCGGCGCCTCGACGCCTTCCTCGACGCGGCCCAGGATGCCCTGCACCTCGGCGTCGCGCATCGGCATCGGGCGGCCCTGCGGGCCGAGGAAACCGGTGACGCGGTTGATCGAGGAAATCAGGTGATAGCCGCGGTCGGACATCTCCATGTGCACCAGCACGTAGCCGGGCATGAAGCGGCGCTCGGTCGAGACCTTCTTGCCGCGGCGGATCTCGATCACCTCTTCGGTGGGGACCAGCACCTCGTCGATCTCGTCCTCAAGGCCCTGTTCTGCGACCGAGGTGCGGATCTGCTCTGCGATTTTCTTTTCGAAGTTCGAAAGAACGCTGACCGAATCCCACCGTTTCGCCATGAACCGTCGTCCTTGTTCTGCCGGGCGGGCCGCTGCCGCGCCTCTGCTTCATCATTCCGTTGCAGCCAAAAGCTGCGCTCTCCAACAAAAAGCGGCGTGCAACCCGAATCGCCGCACGCCCGCCTCAAATCTTATGGTTCAGGTACCGCCCATTGCTGCCAAGATCAAGTGCCGCGCAGCAACGGCCGCCCTGAAGCCGGTCGTCTGCCGCAGGCTTAGCCGAACATCCCCAGAAGGCCCTGCAGGCCATAGCGGATCAGCAAATCGACAAGCGCAAAGAACACCGCGGTGAGCGCCGCCATGATGAACACCATGACGGTGGTCAGCAGCACCTCGCGCCGGGTCGGCCAGACGACCTTGGACACTTCGGCACGGACCTGCTGAATGAACTGAACTGGGTTGATAGTCGCCATACTGGGGGTGTCTCTCTGCTAGCAGTGGAGGCGATTTAACCTCTGTGCCAGGTAATTTCAAGCCCTGCCCCGGCGGCGCCGGGCGCTGAACCGGGCCGGTAAATCCAATTTTAATCCACTTCCTGCAAAACTGTAGGCAGCAGCCCCCGCCGCACAGTGTGCCGCGCAGGCGTAACCCGTGTGTTTTGATGAGATAGGATGCCATGACACCTGCATATTCCTTGTCCCAGGCCGAACAGCTCGAACGCGATTCCAAATACGAAGACGCCGCGCTGGCCTATGCCGGAATCCTTGCCCGCAACCCCAAGAACGGCCGTGCCCAGCAGGCGCTGGAATCGCTGCGCAGCCGCCTACGGGAACAGCGGGAGCCTTCCGCCGACACCAAGGAAGAGCTGGAAGCGGCGCTGGCGGCCGGGCGCCACTTTGATGCCGCCGAAAGCTGCGGCGCGCTGCTCAAGACGTTCCGCGAGTCGCATTTCCTGTGGGATTTCCTGGGCCGGTGCCACCTGTCAGCGGGCAGCCTGGACAATGCTGCAACCTGCCTCAACAAGGCCTGCGGGCTGAACCCCAAGGCGGCGGGCACCTATGCGGCCATGGGCCGGGTCCACATGGCACGCGGCCAGATGGAAAACGCTCTGGCCCTGTTCCAGAAAGCCCTGGCCCTGGACAGCACATGCCTGCCCGCGCTGCACAGCCTTGCCGAGGCCCAGACCCTGCAGGGACGCACCGCCGAGGCAGCCGCAGTCCTGCGAACAGCCGTCTCGCTTGCCCCCGAGGATGCCTCGGTGCAGCTGACCCTTGCCGGGCTGCTGCGCGCGCAAGGCGCCGTGGCTGAGGCGATGGAGCACTACCGGCAGGCTGCCAGCCTTGCACCCGGCCTGACAGAGGCGCATTTTCAGCTGGGTTTGCTGCTCAAGGAAGAGGGCCGTTATGCCGAGGCACTGCCCTGCTTTGACCGGATCCTGCACATTTCACCCGCTGATGACCGCGCCCGCACGCAGCGCCTGCATGTGCTGGCCATGCTCAATGACTGGCACTGGCTGCAGGAGTACGAAGACCACCGCCGGCAGCTTGGCCTCAGAGGCAGCGGCTGCGACCCCAGCGCGCTGATGCTGATGGAAGACAATCCGGACCTGTTGCGCGCCCGCGCTCAATCTTTCGCCAGCGAGCTGTTCCCGGCTACCGAGCTGCAAGGCGCCGCCCCTGCCCCGCAGCGGCCCCAGCGGCTGCGCATCGGTTATTTCTTTTCCGGCCGCCAAGCCGCCTCAGCAGTGAGACAGCACGCGGCCATGCTTGCCGCGCACGACCGGGAGCGGTTCGAAGTTATCGCCTATGCCACCGGCCCCGGCCTGGCCGCCGAAGCTGCGGGTGAAATCCGGCAGTCCGCCGGCTGCCTGCGGGAATTGGGCAGCGCGGACAGTGCGGCAATGGTTGCCTCCGTCAAAGGTGACCGCCTGGATGTCGCAGTGGATCTCACCGGTTATTCGGAAGGCAACCGCACCCATCTGTTCTCAGCCCGGCTGGCGCCGCTGCACATTGGCTACCCGGGCTATCCCGGCACCATGGGCACAGCCGCATATGACTACCTGATCAGCGACACCTCTGTCTGCCCGCCCGGCAGCGAGCGCTATCATAACGAATACCTGCTGCGCCTGCCCGACGGCCATCTGGCTGTTGCC
>JBFOLS010000336.1:0-2240 GCA_040830225.1 Leisingera sp. | reverse complement strand
CGCTGCGGCCCGCAGGCAGCGCGTCCACCCCCGTGAGCTCGGAGCCTTTTCCGTAAGGGCCGGGATAGCCCGCAGCCGCCATCACCACGGTGATCGCGTGGTCACCCGCCCAGTCCACCTGCGCCTCTGCCAGGCGGCCTTCGGCAGCGGCATGCATAAGGTCCAGCGCCTGCGCGCCGAGCCGCATCATCAGCACCTGGCATTCCGGATCGCCAAAGCGGACGTTGTATTCCACCAGCCGCGGCCGGCCGTCCTTGATCATCAGACCTGCGTAAAGAACGCCCTGGTAGGGCATGCCGCGCTCGGCCATCACCCGCATGGTGGGCTTGACGATCTCTTCCATCGCCTTGGCCTCGACCTCTGCCGACAGCACCGGCGCAGGTGAATAGGCACCCATGCCGCCGGTATTGAGGCCGGTATCGCCCTCGCCAACCCGTTTGTGGTCCTGGGCGGAGCCGATCGCCAGCACGTCCTCGCCGTCCACCAGCACAAACAGCGAAGCCTCTTCGCCTTCCATGAACTCCTCGATCACCACCTCGGCGCCGGCCCCGCCAAAAGCGCCGCCGAACATATCGTCGATGGCGGCGGTGGCCTCGTCCTCGGTCATGGCGATGATCACACCCTTGCCGGCCGCCAGTCCGTCTGCCTTGACCACGGTCGGGGCGCCGTGGGTGCGCACATGGGCCTTGGCCGCTTCGGCATCGGTGAAATGGCCGTAACCTGCGGTGGGGGCGTTGGCGGCGTCGCAGATTTCCTTGGTAAAGCTCTTGGAAGCTTCCAGCTTGGCCGCCGCTTCCGAGGGGCCGAAGACAAGCAGCCCGGCTTCGCGCAGCCGGTCGGCCACGCCTGCGGCCAGCGGCGCCTCAGGGCCGACGATCACAAAGTCGATGGCGTTTTCCTCGGCAAAAGCAGCCACCGCGCCGCCGTCCTCAATATCAAAGGAGGCGCAATCGGCGATCTGTGCAATCCCGGCATTGCCGGGCGCCACGATAAGCTTGTCGCATTTGGGATTCTGCATCACTGCCCAGGCCAGCGCATGTTCGCGCCCGCCGCTGCCGAGAATGAGGATGTTCATATGCGTGTTCTCCGATCCGCCTGAGCCAAGAGGGGGCCCCGGTCCTGCCCGGGGCTTGCCATGCTTGCGGCGCGTTCTATGCTGCGCGCGAACTCAAAACAAGACCGGCCTCATGCCGCAGGAGAGCAGTCCCCGATGTCCGACCTTTTCGATGACCCGAAGCCCGGTCAGAATGCCCCCGAGTTCACCGTCTCGGAAATCTCCGGCGAGGTGAAGCGCACCCTGGAGGGCACCTTTGGCCGCATCCGCGTCAAGGGCGAGGTGGGGCGGGTGTTCAAGGCGCGTTCCGGGCATCTTTATTACGACATCAAGGACGACCGCTCAGTATTGGCCTGCACCACCTGGAAGGGTCAGATCAGCGGTCTCTCGGTGGTGCCCGAGGAAGGGCTGGAGGTGGTGGTGACCGGCCGCCTCACCGCCTTTGGCGCCCAGTCCAAATACAACATGAACGTCGACGAGGTTGCGGTCGCGGGGCAGGGCGCGCTGATGGCACTCCTGGAAAAACGCAAGAAGCAGCTGGAGGCGGAGGGGCTGTTTGCCCCCGAACGCAAGAAGCCGCTGCCCTACCTGCCGCAGATCATCGGCGTGGTGACCTCGCCCTCCGGAGCGGTGATCCGCGATATCCTGCACCGGCTGCGCGACCGCTTCCCGCGCAAGGTGCTGGTCTGGCCGGTGGCGGTGCAGGGGCAGAACTGCGCGCCCGAGGTGGCCCGTGCCATTGAAGGCTTCAACCGCCTCACTCCCGGCGGCGCGCTGCCGCGCCCGGATTTGATCATTGTCGCTCGCGGCGGCGGCTCCATCGAGGATCTCTGGGGCTTCAACGAGGAAATTGTGGCCCGTGCCGCCGCGGCTTCGCAGATTCCGCTGATCTCCGCAATTGGGCATGAGACCGACACCACGCTGATCGACTTTGTTTCCGACCGCCGGGCGCCGACCCCCACCGCGGCAGCGGAACTGGCGGTGCCAGTACGGCTGGAGCTGATGGCCTGGGCGGAGAACCAGGGTGCGCGGCTGACTCGGGCGGCCGGCCAGGCGGTGCAGCTGCGCCGTCAGCGGCTGAACGATCTGTCGCGCGCGCCGCCCAAGCCCGACACGCCCCTGGAAACACCGCGTCAGCGTCTGGACCGGATTTCCGACCGGTTGCCCAATGCGCTGATCCAGGGGG
>JBFOLS010000335.1:0-8823 GCA_040830225.1 Leisingera sp. | reverse complement strand
GCCCGCAGTTATCGTTGGCGATGCCGCCCATGCCTTTTCCTATGAAAACATGAACCGGGCATACCGGCTGTTGCAGCAAGGCGCGCCTCTCATTGCGCTCGCAAATAACCGCATCTTCATGGATGAGGATGGGCAACTGAGTCTTGATGCCGGCTGCTTCGTCAAAGCGCTGGAACACGCTGCCGGCGTCCAGGCCCAGTTGTTCGGCAAGCCGGATCCCGGATTTTTCAGAGCCGCCGTCGCCAGCATCGGAGCCTCTCCTGCGCAGTCAGCAATGATTGGCGATGATGCTGAAAGCGATATCGCCGGCGCCTTGGCCGCGGGCCTGGCCGAAGCATATCTGGTGCGCACTGGAAAGTTCCGCGAAGGCGACGAGACCCGCTTTACCCCTGAACCGACGGCTACTGTGGCCGATGTAGGCGAAGCTGTAGCCCGCCTAACCGCATTAGGCTGAAGATGCGGTAAAGGCCCCTTATTAATTTAGCGATGGTTTGACCGCACCGGCAGGATACAGGTAGATCGCAATATGGCTTCTCTCCCTATCCTTTGGACGTTCCGCCGCTGCCCCTACGCAATGAGGGCAAGGCTGGCATTGGTGAGTGCGGGCGTCATAGTCGAGCTGCGCGAAATTCGTTTAAGGGACAAACCGCAAGCTTTCCTGCAAACATCTGCATCCGGCACTGTGCCGGCGCTTTGCTTGCCAGATCGGGTGCTGGACGAAAGCCTGGACATCATGGTTTGGGCGCTCAAGCAAAAGGATCCGCAGCAGCTTTTGGATATGCCTCAGGAAGGCTGGAAGCTGATCAAGACAAATGATGGACCATTCAAGACTGCTCTGGATCACACAAAGTACGCCACGCGCTACCCGGATCTAAACGAAACGGAGGAGCGCAAGAAAGCGGCGGGCTACTTGGTCAGCCTCAATGAACGGCTGGACGGGCAGTCCTGGCTGTTTGGAGATCGCCCAACCCTTGCCGATCTGGCGCTCCTGCCCTTTGTTCGCCAGTTTGCCCATATAGACAGGGAGTGGTTTGACGCTCAGGAGTGGCCGAATTTGATTGCGTGGCTGGATCGCTTCTTGGAAAGCGAAGCCTTTATGCAGGTAATGAACAAGTACTTGCCGTGGTCAGAAGGCGACGCGCCGCTTTGGTTCAGAGGCTAGGCTCAACAGGTGCGCTGGCCCTGTGCGGTCACTCATACTCGTCACAACGACTGACCGCTCCGGCTGCTTTTTGGTGTTTGGCTGGGCATCGAGTGCCATCAAACTCCAGGGTCACGCCATCCTCCCAGGGGGGCGGGTGAAATCCGAAACGGCGCGGGCCGCGTGTCAGCCGGCAGCGCGGCCTTCTCCGACGAACAGTTTTTGAATGTCGACAAACAGCCCGTCCTCGACGGAGGTTTTCATCTCCGCCCAAGCCTCCGGCGTCTCAACTATGCTGTCGTATAGGGCACGCGGCGCCACCAGGGTTTCCAGCACATCGCCGGAGAACATGTCGGCCCATTGGAATACCAGGCCGCCATCATCCTGCATGTCCACCAGCCGCATCTCGACGCCTGCCTGGATCGGCGCGCCGGGAAGACCGTGGATCATCGCCAGCTTGGTAAGTTCGACGATGCTGTCGTCCAGTTCTGCGTCGCCGATCAGCAGTTTCTCACGCAGCGCAGGCCAGCCGAACACCAGGCGCGGCGACAGGCCGTCGCCGATTTCCCGGGCCTGGGCGGATGCCTGGCCGCCGTAGGCCAGGTCAAAAGTGGCACGGGCCTCATCTTCGAGGGCAACCCAATCGCCCAGCCGCTGCGCAGGCTGAACCGAGAACCACTGGCCACGCGCCATGTCGAGATAATTCAGTACCGGGTCCAGCATGAATTCAGTGCCGCAGCTGCTGCAGGCGGCAACCTGAAAGGTTCCCTCGATAATATCCTGCCGCAGATCCGGACGCCGGTCGGCGTTGACGCTTTCGGCCAGGGTGACGGTGATCTGTTCCTCGCAAGAGGGGCAGGTTACGGTGATATCATTCATGATCGACATTGGTCTGCCCCTTTAGTTGCTCATGTCTTTTTCCAGCCACTCGCGGGCCGGATGTTTGGGATTCATCTTGCCGCTGTGGAAGGCGGCGTAGATGTCGGCGAACCATTCGCCGGGCGCGCGGAACTGATAGCCGCGCACCCCTTGCGAGCGGGCTGCAAACTCGTAGCTGACCCATTTTCCGGAATAGGCCTCCTGGTAGACACGGCCGCCGATCTGCAGCCGCTTGGTCTCGGTGGCGCTGTACCAGATCGTCTTGCCCGAGCGGATCGAGTCGCACCAGGCTTCGGCTTCCAGCCGCCGCTGGTCCCATTCATCCGCCTCGGCACCGCCTGAGGGGTCCGGCTTGGGATAGTTTCCGCCCGGTTTGGATAGATAGGAGGCGATGTAGGATTTGTCATATTTGAAATGCTTGGCCGCCTTGTCGGCGATTTCACTGACGTCGCCGCCGTATTCCTTCCAGCCGCCGTATTTCTTGCTGGAGCCGTTGCGGTCCATGACCCCGTATTTGTCATCCACCGCATGGCCGATTTCATGCAGCGTGGTCCAGGAGAAGGATTGCGCCGGGGTATCGTCCACCGGTTTGCAATTCTCGTCCACTTCACCCAGCTGCCATTCCTGGCCAATCACGGTTTCCTCCGGCATTTCGGCGCGGCCGATGCGCAGCTTGACGTTTTTGGTCATCCGCTTGTTGCCGAAACTGTAGCTCCTGCCGAATGACGACGTGCCCTTCTCGGTGCCAAAGCGCTGAACCAGTGCCATCGAGGGGTTCTCGCTTGTGTGTCCCTCGTCCAGATCCGCCATCAGCGAGAACAGCCGGGTGACATTCGGCGCCATTGCTTCCATGTCGGTGTCCGGGATGCTGCCCGCTTTGTCGGTGGTCTGCTTCAGCTCCATGCCAAAACGCATCTCCAGCACTTTCTTGCAGGCCTTGCGTTTGACCGAGGGATCAAGGGTTTCGAACATTTCGTCGAGCTCCTTTATCCCTTCCTTGGTTTCCAGGAGCTTCTTGATCTTGGCTTCATCCGGCGCTTCATTAGCGTGCATATCCGCCTTCACCTCGGCGATAGTGCAGATTTTCTCGCATTTCTTGAGGTTATCCAGAGCCTCCTTGGGTTTCAGCCCTGCTGCCATTTCCTCGGCAGCCGACAGATAGAGACGGGCCTCGTCCACCTCTTCAGCAACACTGTAATGGGCCTTGTGGCTGACCAGCGCGTCGACCCGGGGCTTCACCTCGCCAAGCTTGGTCTTGTAGGCGGCATAATGAGTGGCGATGCCCACGGCTTTGTCCAAAGGCTCTTCGGCGGCTTTGACGAACTGCATCGCGGTATTGAACTCGCCTTTGCCCACCGCCCCTTTGGCGCCAAGAATATTTCGGGCAGAGGCATCAAACAGACCTTTCAGGGCGGCTGGTTCGGTGTGCTTGGCCTTCTCCTCGCCATGGCGTTTTTCCAACGCCTTCACTTCGGCATCCAGCTGCACGAATTGCTCGGCCAGCAGGAAGGCCCGGGCCACAGAGGAGGCTGCCTGGGCCAGTTTCTCCCTGGCCGATGGGACCTCGGCGGTTTCGTTGAACTCATGGTCGGCCTCATCCAGCAACCGTTGGATGCGGGCCATGTGGTCCTTGACCTGCTGGCAATCCTTGCCGCCGTGGGTCTTCAGTTTCTGCAGTTCTGCGCGCACCCCTTCCAGCTGCTTTTCGAATCCCTTGGTCTCGGTCGGCCCGGCCTCCTTCAGCTCCTTGGCCATGTCATTCAGAGCCGCCTGGGACTTGGCAGCTGCCGCAACCTTGGCGGCGTCATCCGCGATCGCCTGGGCAACCGGTTTCAATTCCGCAAACTTGCGCTTGGCCTCTTCGCCGGTGAGCTTGGTCAAGCGGGTGTCGAGCCGCTCCAACTGCAGCGCCACGGTGTCATCCTTGGGATAGTCCTTGCGCAGGTCGGCCACCGCCTTGTCGGCAGCCTCCCGAACCGGTTTGTACTCCTTGTACTCTTTGCCGATCCGGGTCGGCTCCACGCACATTGGGGCGATCTGATCGACGATTTTCATCGCATTCGGATAGGTGTTGGCCGCAATTTCCTCGTCGACTTGATCCAGCAAATGCTTGGCACGCACATAATCCGCCTCAACCGGCGGGCAGCGGACGTCGAACAGTTTCTGCACTGCCTCACCAGCCGCATCGCGCTTGGGCTTGAGCTCGGCGTGCCGGGTGATCTTGTCCTGTGCCTGGTAGATGTCCCAGGCCGCCGTGTTGATCAGTGCGATTGCCTGATCGTACTGCCGGTCCGCAATCAGCGTGTCGATCTTGTCCAGCTTCGGCTTCATCGCCTTATAGTCGTCCTTGACCAGCGGGTCGGTATCCACCGGAGACAGACGGTCGGTGATTTCCTTTTTCTTTTCGTCGACCGCTTTTTTGTAGTCCCCGAACATTTTCTTGTAGAGATCGGCGGTTTCCTTGGCTTTCTGCAGCTTGGTCAGCGCGTCCTTCCACTTCTTGCTGGTAGCATCGGTTTCCGCGGCTGTTTTCTGTTCACCGTATTTGGTGAACTCTTTGTCCAGCACATCCTTGGGCTTGCCGTAGGTGCCGTCAGCGGCGTCAAACCAGTCATTGTGCTGCTTGATCGCCCCTTTAAGCAGGGTGTCGTAGGCGTCGTAATCCGCCGCTTTGCGCTCCAGGTCACGAAGCAACGCCGTCAGCTTGGCGATTTCTTTCACTGCGGCAGCCGGATCCTTGGTGGTCTCGGCCTGCTGTTTGGCATCCTCGAACACTTTGTCGATTGCTTCGGTTTCCGTCTTCAGCGCCTCGCCGCGGTCCTTGGCGGTCGCCGCTGTATAGGCTGACTTGTGCGCGTCACGGGCGCGTTTGTAGACACTGTGTTGAACGAGTTTGTCCAGAAGAGCGGCCAGCTGGCTGCGCGCCGATTCCAGATCGGCCTTGATCCCCTTGTCGTCCTGCGGGCTCTTGCCGATTTTGCCTTGGGCGGTCTGCACCGGTTTGACCGCATTGGTGAGCTCGGTGGTAAAGAGATTGTCTTTGTCGAGCCCGTCCAGGGAGGTCTTGAAAGACTCGATCGAGGTGATGACCCCGGAAAAATCGCCGGAACCGGATTCGATTGTGGATTTGACGTTATCGACGTACCCGGCGTTGCGGGCAAAGATGTCAGACTCTGTCTTGGCGGTGTCCGCCACTTTCTTAGCCTCATCGATATGCTTCTTGGCCAGCTTGTAGTCTTCTTTGGCCACTGCTTCGGTCGCCTTGCCTTCCAGCGCTGTGACCTGATCAGTCAGCCCGCTAACCTTGCCGATGTATTTTGCATCCCAGGAATCTTTTACGGTTTTCAGAGTCTTCTTGGCATCCAGATAGGCCTTGTAGTCCTGCGCCAGCGCCTTGAGCTTGGGAAACTCCGCTGTGATTGCTTCGCAGATCTTCTGGCCGTGCAGGAACTTTGCTTCCTCACCCTTGGTCTTGGCTGAGGCAAGATCGGTTTCCAGCCGCGAGATATGCTTGGTGATGCCTTCGTGGCCGTCGTGGGCCTTGAGGTCCTTGATATTCTGATCCGCGGTCTTGTAAGCAGCCTTGAAATCCTTGGACCGTTTCATCGCGTCGTAAAGCGTGTTGTCCAGATTGTCGGCACGCTCCAGCATTGAAAGGGATTTCAAAAAGCTCTTGGTTTTAGAGATATCCGCATCTGCGATCAGCTTGCGCATCTGGCCGAGGTAAAGTTTGACCTCTGACGCATCAGGGTGTTTTTCACGGCTTGTGAGGTACCCTTTCACATCGCTCATCTTCTTGGTGTAGCCGGCTGCCCGTTCCGCCCGCCACCTGGCTTGCTGCACGCGGTCTGCCATGGGTTCCAGCGTTTTCATCGCCACTCCGTATTCGGGGGGATTTGCTGTCCCCTTTGCTTCGGCAGCGTCGAAATCTTCCTTGATCTTGCGGAGGGTGCCCTTAATCAGGTCGTGCACCGAAGCGTCTCCAAGCGGGTAATCGGAAAGCAGGTCATCAACCCGTTTCTTGCGGTCTGCAAACAGCGCTGAGTACTGGGAGCAAGCGTCTGCGTATTTCTCGGCTTCGGCACAGGTCTTGGCCAGGGGCGGCAGAGCCTCGAGGGCTTCCTTGTATTTGTGTTCCCCTGCCAGCGCCTTTGCCGCAGCCAGCCCGTCAGTGATTGTCTTGATCCGGGCCTTGACCGGTTCCTCGTCCTTCTTGTTGTGCTTTTCAAGCGCCTTCACCCTGGGCTCGAACAGGTCGAGCTGCGCTTCCCAGGCCGCCTTGTCAGCCAGCAGCTGGGCGATTTCATTTTCGCTTTTCTCCAGCTGGCGCATCGCCTCTTCGACAGTTTGGCCGATCTTCACAGGATCGATTTCATCCTTGCCGGACAGCCCGTCTTTGGCGTTGTCCAGAGGCTGGCTCAGCCGGGCGGGCGGGGTGTCGCCCAAGCTTGTTTCAAACTCCTGCCCCATATGTTCGATGTACCCGCGGACCCGGTCGACCTCTTCAAGTGCCGCAGCGATCTGGGCGGCACGCTCGGCTCCCGCATCAGCGATTGCCTGAAGTTCGTTGGCCGCCTTGCGGGCTGCGGCCAGTCCTTTTTCGTCCTCCAGATCGGTGATAACAGCACTCAGCTTATCGATGGCAGAGCTCTGTTCCGGCAGCACCCGCCGCGCCACATCCAGAGCCTTCTCCATGGAGGAGAGCCGCCGGGCCAGGGTTTCCTTTGCCTTTTCAAAATTGCCGCTGCCCTGATCCGTTGGTGCCTTGCCGGTCTTGGTTTCACCGCCTTCGCTTTGTGTCTCGGTGGCCTCGGGCCTTGCTTCAGGTTCCGGCTTCGCTTCCGGCTGCGGGGCCGGCTGGGCCAGCTTTTGCAGCGCCGGTACCAATTTCTTGGCCGCCGCAATGGCCTTGCCGTACTCGCCGCCCTTGGCCAGAGCAATCACCTGCGCCCAAGCCGCGTGCAGTTTCTCTTCGGCAGTGGGGGAGGCTGCAACGGCCTTGTCGTAGATCACCTGGATCTTGGGCTGCAGCGCTTCCCATTTTGGTTTGTTCGGATCTTCGCTTTCCTCCGGGCCGGGCGGAGCCGAGGACAGCTTGTCGAGCGCCTGGCCGACCTTGGCGAGGCCGGCCTCCAGCTTGTCGAACTGCTCTGCTTTGAACAGTTCCAGAAGCTGTTTGTAGTGCTTGCCGAACAGCTTGGCTGTTTCCGGCTCCAATTCCTGGATGCGGCCGCCCAGAGTTTTGAGCTGGTCGCGCAGTCCGCTGGTGTCTTTTTGCGGCGCGCCCTTCTGCTCCGGCTGCTTGGCTTCGGGCTGCGGCGCTTCCCCTTGCGGGCTGGCACCCTCTTCCGCCAGATCAGGATCGTCTGGAAGGTCCTCCTCGATCTCGGCTTCCAGCACCTTGCCGGATTCGTCCAGCACCTGAACGTTCAGCCGGACCTTTTCTGACAGCAGGTATTTCTTCAGCTTTTTCGCAATTGAGGGGACAGTCTTGATACATGTGAGAGACAGGACCTTGCCCTCAACCGTCGCGGTGCCAAAGGCGGCCTTGGTGCCGGCACCCTCGTCCTTAGCGGCCTTGCCAACCACCTTGGCCGGCTTCCGGCGGTCCATGCCGAAGTAGTCGTCCTTGGGACCGCTTCCGGGATTGTAGGCAAAAGTCACAGGCTGTTTCTTGGCCAGCTTGATCAGTTTCTTCAGCTCTCCGCCACGCACATCAAATGCACCCATAACACTCTCCCCAATGGCTTAACGGCAAAATCCTTCCTCTTACGCTAGGTCACTCAAGGCGGTTTGCGCAACGTTTTATGAGTTAGAGAAGTGGCCCGCAGGGAATTCGGCACCGCGGCTGCAGCAGCAGGCGAGGACTGTTCGGGCCGGTAAACCTTGCGCCAATGCACCGCGGGTCCGGCAATCGCTTAGTTTGATTTTAAGCCTGTTCCGCAATTGGAAAAACGTCGGCTAATCTTCGGAAGCCAGATATCAGCGCGTGCTTTGCAAAGGTATGCTTCAGAGGAGCAAGCAGCTGATTGCACAACATCAGAACACACTGGCAGGAGCGCGCAACCTGTTCCCGGTTTACATTTTTTTATCAGCAATCCGGTATCGACCATAGTGCCGCTGGAAAGGCGATCAGGATTTCCTGGGCGCTTCAGTTCGCGATTCAAACAATGTCAGATTGAAAGTTCAGAGACTATTCATGGCAAAACCAAGTTGGCTCGAAGATCTCCTTGCGACCCTGACAGGTAGCAATGGCAAGGACAAGATGGACGGGACCACCGGCGATGACACCATGGATGCCGGCCAGGGAGATGACACTGTTGCCGGGGAAGAGGGCAACGACATTGTCGATGGGGGTGAAGGCAACGATATCATCTACGGCGACATGGGGGATGGGTTCGAACAGGGGCTGGATGCCTCCCCGCTGCAGCTGGACATCAATAATATCCTCAGCATCTCGCATGACGGCTCAACCGGCTCTGCGGGCGACTATGTTGTATTCAGCAATGTAGCGACACTGGATGACGGCACTGAGGTCTGGGGCAGGCTGGTTCTGGTCGAAAAGTCCAACCCGGACATGTCGGTGGAATTCGGTTATACCGCTGGCGCCGAAATTCTTCTGGACGGAGACGAGGCGGGGGATCAGGCCACGTTCCGTCTGGAGTTCTATGATCCGAACACCGGCGAACCGGTGTTTCTGAACTCGACCGCAACTTTCAACGATATTGATGACAACAGCGGCTATGGCGATGCGGAAGCTGTTATCGTTGATGGTAACAGCTTTACGTCCTACGGGGTGTCTG
>JBFOLS010000334.1:0-3732 GCA_040830225.1 Leisingera sp. | reverse complement strand
CAGCGCTCCAGCCAGCCGGGCTCGCGCTTGGGCAGCCCCGCGCGCATCGGGAAAGCGGTTTTGGGCAGGTTCAGGGTGTCTTTGTAGTCAGGCGTCTGGGGCGTGTCGGCGCACATCTGGGGCGTCCTTCGGATGATCAAGGTCGGAAGTTGGGATATTCGGTTCGGCGCGATGGCTCAAGCGCCTTTGCCCGGCGGCTCACGTGTTCAGAGCGCCGGGGATATAATTCGAATAATGATGGTCGCGAATAGGGACATGAAAGGCCTTATAGGCCGGAGCGGCAGGAGGGTAAAGCGGCAGATGCGCCGCATCTTTGCCAGGGCGGCGACGGGCGCAAGCGTTCCACCGCCTCAGAATATCAGCCAAACCCCAAGATCCGGCTTGGCCAGCATCAGCCAGACAATGGCCAGCACCGCTGCAAAGGCCGGAAAGCCGCAGGCAAACCAGATCGCAAACAGGCGGTGATAGCGCGCAGGCAGCGCCTCATTTGCCTCTGCCGCGGCCCGCGCCAGATCCCGCAGCCGCAGCTGGATCCAAACCACCGGCAGCCAGAAGGCCCCGGTCAGCAGATATAGGAGCAGCGACAGTGCCAGCCAGCCTTCGCTCAGCGGCCAGCCCAGCCGCCAGGCCAGCACCGCGCCGGTGATGGGTTGCGCGATCACCGCTGTGGTGGTGAACAGCAGATCCGCCAGCACCACAACACCCGCAGTATGGGCAATCAGATGCGCATCGCGGGTGCGGTGCGCCATCAGCATGAAGAAGGCAATCCCCGCCCCCGTGCCCAACAGCACGCAAGCACCGATAACATGCAGCCAGCGCAGGATCAGGTCGGGATCCATCTCAGCGCTCCTCCAGCAATTGATGAGTGATCAGCGCCAGCAGGATTCCCGGCAGCACCTTGACCAGCGGCCCCAGCGGGTCCGCCCACATCTCCGGAGCAACCACGCTGGCGGACATCAGGTAGATCAGCGACACTGCTGCCATGCCCAGGCAGGCCCGCGCTGCCCAGGGCCGCCATAGGACCGCCAGCCCCAGCGCAATGTCGGCAAGGGACCAGAACACAACGCTGGCCTCTGACAGGAAACTTTTCCAGCCCTTGGCCCGCAGCACATCGGCTGCCGCGTCCAGCTGCCACAGGCCGATGAACCCAGAGGCCAGCCAGAACAGGCTCAGCACTGCGACGGCCACGGGCATCAGCAAGGCCATCCGCGCATCAAGCCGCTCTGCCCGGCCGGACGGCAGTTGGCGCAGGATTTCCGGCAGCGATGCCAGCCCCTGCCCGGCCGCTTGGCGGTAGGGCTCCGGGTCGCCGCGTACACCAGCCCGGATCTCGGCAATCGCCGTCGACCTCAGCGGAGAGCGCCAGCCCAGCCGCCCAAGCCCGTCGGCACAGGCCGCAACCGCTGGCAGCAGCCAGTCCGGAAACCGCAGCACCGCCCGTGCCGGTGTAAATCCCAGCCAGCCGCGGGTAGCGGTCAGCACCTCTTCCAGCGGCTTCGGCTGATCCTCCACCAGATCATAGGTGCCTGGCGGCAATTTCTGCCGGACGGCCGCAGCCACCGCGGCAGCCAAATCTTCCATGCCGCTGCATTGTACCTGAGCATCCGCCAGCGCCACCGGCTGCAGCAGAGGCACCGCCGCCAGCATCCGCAACAGCCGGGTGCCGCCAAAGGCTCCTTGCCCGATCACCAGCCCGGGGCGCAGGATATGCGCCTGTGCCCCGGAGGCCAGCAATGCTGCGTCCCCGCGCCCTTTGCTGCGCATGAATTCCGTCGCGGCCCCGTCTCCGGCTCCGGCTGCCGAGACCTGAACCACTCGGACACCCTTTTTTGCACAGGCTTCGCTGAGCGCTGCAATGGCGGTGTGATGCACCGCCTCCAGCTCTCCCGGCGTCATGTCCTGCAGCACACCTGCGCAGTTGACGACAGCATCCGCACCAGCCAGCAGCGGCGCCCAATCTGCCGCTCTCTGCAACTGCCGCAGATCAGCTTGCACGAAATGCCCCCCCGGCAGAACCTGCCCCGCCTGCTGCGGGTTGCGGCCCATAGCGGTAACATGGGACCCTTCAGCCCGCAGTGCCCGGACCACCTCTGCCCCGATGAACCCATAGCCCCCCAGCACCAAAACCCGGCCGGATTTCCTCTCCATAAATCAATACCTTTTAGCAAACTTCGGCTCACCATAGCGGCAATGCGCGCCTGATCCAGCGGCCAATTGCTAAGCGGCGCTGCGGCAGATGCGCCCGGGCCCTTTTCCTCTCCGCTGCTTCCGCCTATCTAACCCACCGGCCCATCAGACCGGAGTTCCCGATGACCCAGGCAGACACCGCAAATCCGCTGGCGCGGTTTGAGATCACCGCTGAGGAAATCTCGCGCGTGGTTGCCGTCTTCTACGCGAGGGTGCGCAGCCATGAGGTGCTGGGGCCGGTCTTTGCCGCCCACGTCACGGATTGGCCGGAGCATGAGGAGAAGATCGCAAGTTTCTGGCGCAATGCGATCCTGCGGGAGAAGAGCTACAACGGCAATCCGATGCGGGTGCATGTGTCACGCCCGGATGTGAAGGCCGAGCATTTCCCGGTCTGGCTGGGGCTGTTCCACGAGGTGCTGCGCAGCGAACTGCCGGAACGCACCGCGCTGCAATGGGGCGCATTGGCGGACCGTATCGGCGAAGGCTTCCGCACCGGAGTCGTCGCGATGCGCCAGCCCAAGGACCAGCCGCCGAAACTGTTCTGATTTCCAGCGGCCGGAGTGCTCCCGCGCCTGGCGGCTTTCCGGCCCTGCCGGAACACCGCAGCAGCCTTGGGCATGGCTCATGCTGCGCATGAGCCTGGGGCGGCGGCAGACCTAATCTTTGGAAAACAGCCCGGTCAGCGCCCGCTGCACCACTTTGCGGGTGCTAGGTTTGCGGCCCTCGGAGAACGGCATCGGGCGGCAGACCTCCATAGCAGCGATACCGACGCGGGCAGACAAGGCGCCATTGACCAGCCCTTCGCCGAAGCGGCGCGACAGTTTCGACAGCACCGAGCCGCCCAGCACCGGCTCCAGCAAGTCATCGCCTGCGGCCACGGCGCCGGTCGCAGCCAGATGCGCCAGCACCGCCCGGGTCAGCCGCCAGGAACTGAAGAAACCGGGGCGGCCGCCATAGATGCCCGCCACCCGGCGGATCATCCGGAGCGACGAGACCAGCGCCGTCAGCACATCGGCCAGTGCCATCGGCACCAATGCGGTCACCGTGGCCACCTGACGGGCTGCGGCCTCGACTTCGCGCAGGGCCAGCGTGTCGAGCGGCACCAGCAGCTCTTCCTCGGTCAGGAGCAGGAGGGCATCCCCATCCATCACCTCCGCCTTCAGCTCTGCCAGCCGGGCCTGGTTCCAAGTGAGCTCCTCGCGGCCCTTGTAGAGCGCTTCCAGCCGCGCCGAGAAGCGGCGGGCCTCTGCCAAGTCCTTACATTCCCCAGCCGCATGGCGCAGCGCATCGACCCGGCGCAGCCGCGCCAGCGCCGCCAGTTCACGCAAACCCATCAGCAGGGCCATCAGCGCCAAGGCCGCCAAGCCAGCACTTACAACCAAGCCTAACAGCGGCACCCGGGCAATCAGCCCGGTTGCGAAATCCCAAGCTGCCACCGAGGCCATCGCACCAACCACTGCTGCCAACAGCGTCCAGAACCAGCGGGCCAGCCGCGACGGCCGGCGGGCGGCCAGCCGCGCTGCCTGCTCCATCGCCGGGGGCTGT
>JBFOLS010000333.1:0-3199 GCA_040830225.1 Leisingera sp. | reverse complement strand
TGAGGTAGGCATAAAGGCCGCCGGTGATCAGGGCGAGGATCAAGAGGCAGGCAAGGCCCCAGAGCGGGAGGGTCATAGGATATGGCCATTTTCAAGTTTGACGCTCTTGACCTCTTCCCGGCGACCATTGATTGCACTGAGGACGCTGAAAATCATTATCACCATCAAAACCCCGGCACCGAACGTTGGTTCGCCTTTGTTTGGGCCCTCAGTTATGACCCAGCCCAACCAGCCAAATGCGATTGATGTGAGCACCATTACAGCGAAAAAAACAGGCACGAGCAGGAAGAAAAAACGCCTGTTGCGGGATTTTCCAGTCAGAAAGAGGTGTATTCCGCAGGTTCCGCAAAGGTGAAAATCGGTCTTATTCACGCCCCTCCAAGGGTTTGTCCGCATCATAGCTAGCGTTGATTGGATGCGTCCGCAATCGGGGCATTTAATCCCGCACCAGCGCGCCCAAAAGCTGGGTCTTTCACCAATCTTGGGCGCGCTGATATTGAAGGGCTGGGTGGGCTTTCCCCGCAAAGGCTTACAGATCCATCAGCAAACGCCGCGGGTCTTCCAGCGCTTCCTTGACACGGACCAGGAAGGTCACGGCGCCTTTGCCGTCGACGATGCGGTGGTCATAGCTCAGCGCCAGATACATCATCGGGCGGATCACCACCTGGCCGTTGATCGCCATCGGGCGGTCCTGGATCTTGTGCATGCCCAGGATGCCGGATTGCGGCGGGTTCAGGATCGGCGAGGACATCAGCGAGCCGTAGACGCCGCCGTTGGAGATGGTGAAGGTGCCGCCCTGCATTTCCGCCATCGACAGCTTGCCGTCACGGGCGCGGGCGCCTTTTTCGGCAATTGCCTTTTCGATGGCGGCAAAGGACATCGCATCGGCATCGCGGATCACCGGAACCACCAGGCCCGTGGGCGTGCCCGCGGCGATGCCCATGTGGACGAAGTTCTTATAGACGATGTCGGTGCCGTCGATCTCGGCGTTGACTTCCGGCACTTCCTTCAGTGCGTGGCAGCAGGCCTTGGTGAAGAAGGACATAAAGCCCAGTTTCACGCCGTGCTTCTTGAGGAACAGGTCCTTGTACTCGTTGCGCAGCGCCATCACCTCGGTCATGTCGACCTCGTTGTAGGTGGTGAGCATGGCCGCGGTGTTCTGGCTGTCCTTCAGCCGTTTGGCGATGGTCTGGCGCAGGCGGGTCATCTTGATCCGCTCTTCGCGCGCCGCGTCATCAGCGGTCACGGGGCCGCGCACCTGCGCAGGCGCCGGGGCCGGGGCGGGGGCGGCCTTGGCAGCAGCCACGGCGGCAGAGACGTCTTCCTTCATGATGCGCCCGTCGCGCCCGGTTCCGGTGACTTGCGACGCGTTGAGGCCTGCCTCTGCCATGGCTTTCTCCGCCGAGGGCGCATTGGCCACGTCTTTGGCAACCGCCGCGGCAGGGGCCTGCGCGGCAGCCGGAGCGGCCGGGGCCGGGGCAGCGCCCGCAGCGCCGCCAGCGATCACGCCCAGCTGCGAGGCTGCCTGCACGGTGGCGCCCTCAGCCGCCATGATTTCGGTCAGCACGCCGGCTGCCGGGGCGGGCACTTCGACGGAAACCTTGTCGGTTTCCAGCTCGCAGAGCATCTCGTCCTGGGCGACTGTGTCGCCCACCTGCTTGAACCAGGAGGAAACGGTTGCTTCGGACACCGACTCGCCAAGGGACGGAACCATGACCGGCACCGGAGCACCGCCGGCCTCAGCGGGCGCAGCAGCGGGAGCCGGTGCAGCCGCGGCTGCGGCAGGGGCCGCAGCGGTGCCATTGGCCTCGGTCAGGGTCGCGAGCAGCGCATCAACGCCGACGGTTTCGCCTTCACCGGCGACGATCTCGCCCAGGGTGCCGGCCGCGGGCGAAGGCACCTCGACCGTTACCTTGTCGGTTTCCAGCTCGCACAGCATTTCGTCGGCGCTGACAGAGTCGCCGGGTTTCTTGAACCAGGTGGCCACGGTGGCCTCGGTCACGGATTCGCCCAGGGTGGGTACGCGGACTTCGGTGGTCATGTCTCTCTTCCTCAGATGCTCAGCGCTTCGTTCACGAGGGCTGCTTGTTGGGCTTTGTGCTGGCTGGCCAGGCCGGTGGCAGGCGAGGCCGAGGTGGCGCGGCCCGCATAGACCGGCCGGGTGTGTTTGGCGCCGATGCGGGTCAGCACCCATTCGATGTTGGGTTCGATGAAGGTCCAGGCGCCCTGGTTCTTGGGCTCTTCCTGGCACCAGACCATTTCGGCCTGTTTGAAGCGTTCCAGCTCCTTCACCATCGAAATGGCGGGGAACGGGTAGAACTGCTCGATCCGCATCAGGTAGACGTCGTCGATGCCGCGGGCGTCGCGCTCTTCCAGGAGGTCGTAGTAGACCTTGCCCGAGCACATCACGACGCGCTTGATCTTGTCATCGGCGACCAGCTGGGTGTCGGAGTTGCCATGCTGGGCGTCATCCCACAGCACCCGGTGGAAGCTGGATCCGGTGGTGAATTCCTCGGCTTTGCTGACCGCCAGCTTGTGGCGCAGCAGCGACTTCGGGGTTACCAGGATCAGCGGCTTGCGGAAAGTGCGGTGCAGCTGGCGGCGCAGGATGTGGAAATAGTTCGCAGGCGTGGTGCAGTTGGCCACGATCCAGTTGTCCTGGCCGCACATCTGCAGGAAGCGTTCCAGACGGGCGGAGGAGTGCTCCGGCCCCTGGCCTTCAAAGCCGTGCGGCAGCAGGCAGACCAGGCCGGACATGCGCAGCCATTTGCTCTCGCCGGAGGAGATGAACTGGTCGAACATGATCTGGGCGCCGTTGGCGAAATCGCCGAACTGGGCTTCCCACAGGGTCAGCGCGTTCGGTTCCGCCAGCGAGTAGCCGTATTCAAAGCCCAGTACCGCATATTCCGACAGTGCTGAGTCGATCACCTCGTAATGGGACTGGCCCGAGCGGATGTTGTTGAGCGGGAAGTAGCGTTCTTCGGTCTCCTGGTTGACGATGCCGGAGTGGCGCTGTGAGAAGGTGCCGCGGGTGGCGTCCTGGCCCGCAAGGCGCACCGGGTAGCCTTCCAGCATCAGCGAGCCGAAGGCCATCGCCTCGCCAGTGGCCCAGTCAAATCCTTCGCCGCTTTCGAACATCTTGCCGCGGGTGTCCAGAACCCGGCCGACGGTGCGGTGCAGCGGAAAGCCCTCTGGCACC
>JBFOLS010000332.1:0-21562 GCA_040830225.1 Leisingera sp. | reverse complement strand
GTCAAGGAAAGAAAATTAGGCAAAGGACTGCGCCTGCTGCTGCCTTGGCTGGAACGGAACACGGGCGACATCCGGGTGCTGGACATGGCGGCAACCTGCTATTTTCAACTGGGTGACGGCGCGACGGCTGTTAAATTGGTCGAAGCCCTCCTGGAAGCGCAGCCATCTGTCTCACAAGCCTGGGGTAAACTTGCGGCAATGCATATGAGCCTGGGCAACCGGGAGGGCGCGGCACAGGCATTTGAAACGGCGGTGGAGCTCAATCCTGGCAATGTGCAAATTCTGTCGGCCTGGAACCAGCTGGAGGTTTTCGCGCCGGACAGCCCCCCAGCGGCGCAGCTGCGCGCGGTGCTGCAAGATGAAAAGACGCCCGAACGCGACAGGATCAACGCGGGCTTTGCACTGGCGCGGGTTGAAGACAAGGCGGGGAACATCCAGGCGGCCTTCCGCTGTTTTTCAGAGGCAAACAGCCTGAAGGCGGATGGCTACAACACAGCGTATCAGGATCAGCGGGTCCAAGCCCAGCTTGCCGCGGATAGTCCCGGTAACCTGGCCGGAGACACGTCAGAGGAGCCTCGGGTCCTGTTTGTGACCGGCTTGCCAAGAAGCGGCACCACACTGGTCGAGACCTGCCTGACTCGGCATTCCCAGGTTACAAGCATCGGTGAGAGCGAAGCGCTTTCCCGTGTTGCGGGCGAAATCCGCCGGCATGTAGCAAGCCGGACAGGTGATAAAGGCCACTGGAACTGGCTGGCCAATCTTACACAGGAGGATCTGGAGCACTTCCGGGCCAGGTTCAAGCTTCTGGCATTTGGGCCGGCAGGGCCCGGAGAACCGGTTGTGATCGACAAGATGCCGCTGAATTGCTTTGACATGGGGCTGGCTCGGCTGCTGCTGCCGAATGCGCGGTTTCTGTTCCTGTCGCGGCACCCGCTGGATGCGGGGCTGTCGAATTTCACAATGAATTTCGGCTGGGGGAACAGGTTTTCCTACGGGCTAGAAACGATCGGCCACATGACCCGCTGTGTATATCAGTCGGCACTGGACTATCAGGCAAAGCTGGGAAACGCGCTGCGGGTGCAGTCCTATGATGCGCTGGTGCGCTCGCCCGAGGAACAGATCCGCGCAGTCCTGCAGCATGCGGGGCTTGGCTGGGAAGAGGCTTGCCTTAGCCCGGAAAAGAACGGCAACGCAGTCAGAACCGCCTCGGTGATGCAGGTGCGGGACAGCATCAACACAGGTGCCTTGGGCAAGTGGAAACGGTACGAGGCCCATCTTGATCCGTTGAAGGATGCTTTGGGCGGTGAGGCGTGGATCTTGCAGTGGCAGAAATGGGACCAGCACGCAGCTGAGACCGGGCGGTTTCCGTTGGAAACTGCCTGAAGGAAGCCGGGACGGAAACCACCAAAGCTATTCCAGAATCAAAGAGCGCCGCGGCTAGGATTTGGCCGCGGCGCTCTTCTTTGTCTTCCCCGAAGCCGGGATCGGTTATTCTGCTGCGATCTTGATGACCGGAGTCATCCGGTCCAGCACCTCGTCGCTGAGGTGGCACTTGATCTGGTGGCCATCCTCCAGCTGGCGCACTGGCGGGACTTCCCGCTCGCAAAGACCGCCGGGCACTTCGGACTTCCAGCGGCAGCGGGTTTGGAACGGGCAGCCCGGGGGCGGGTTCATCGCCGAGGGAATGTCGCCCTCAAGCACGATGTGCTCCTTCTCAATCGAGGTGTCGGCAATCGGCACCGCCGACAAGAGCGCCTCGGTATAGGGGTGGTAGGGCGGTGAGAACACCTGGTCGGTATCGCCCAGTTCCACCACATGGCCGAGGTACATCACCATCACCCGGTCGCTGAGGTAGCGAACGATCGAGAGGTCGTGAGAGATGAACAGCAGCGTGGTCTTCTCGTTCCTCTGGATTTCCATCAGCAGGTCTGTGACCGCCGCCTGCACCGACACGTCGAGCGCCGAGACCGGTTCGTCCGCGACCACGATGCGCGCGCCGCCGGCAAAGGCGCGGGCGATACCCACACGCTGCTTCTGGCCGCCCGACAGCTGCCGCGGCATCCGGTCGGCAAAGGCACGGGGCAGTTTCACCAGGTCCAGCAGCTCCAGCATTTTCTTGCGGCGTTCGGCCTCGGAATTGCCGATGCCGAAGATTTCCAGCGCCCGCATGATCTGGCGGCCGACCGTCATTGACGGGTTCAGGGTGTCAAACGGGTTCTGGAACACCATTTGCACGTCCGAGACGGTCTTGGTGTCGCGCTCTTCGATCGGCACCTGTTCGATGTTCTGGTTGTCGAGCAGGATCTGGCCCTCGGTGGCGGTTTCAAGCCCCATCAGCACCTTGGCGAAGGTGGACTTGCCGCAGCCGGACTCGCCCACAATGGCAAGGGTTTCGGACTCGCGGGCCTCGAAGCTGAGGGTTTCGTTGGCCTTGACCACTTTCTTTTCGCCGCCGCCGAACAAGGCATTGGCCGCAACCTCGTAGTATTTCTTGAGGTTGTCCATCTTGAGGACGACCTTGCCGGGCGCGGTCTTTTCCTTCTGCTCGCCAACCGTGATCGGTGCGTTCCAGTCGATTTCCTGGAACTTCAGGCAGCGGGTTTCATGGCGGTCGTTGCCATGCACCGGCGACATCGGAATGACCTGATCCACATCGCAGCGGCCTTCCTCGAAGTAGTCGCAGCGCGGGCCGAAGTTACAGCCGGGCGGACGTTCGTGGGGCAGGGGGAAGTTGCCCGGGATCGCAACCAGCGGACGCGAGTTCTTGTCGGCGCCGGGCAGCGGGATCGAACGGAACAGCGCCTGGGTATAGGGATGCTGCATTTCGTCAAAGACGTCGTGGATCGAGCCGCGTTCGACCGCCTCGCCGGAGTACATCACACAGAGCCGGTCGCAGGTTTCCAGAACCAGGCCCAGGTTGTGCGAGATGAACAGCATTGAGGTGCCGTATTTCTTGCCCAGATCCTTGACCAGTTCGACCACCGCGGCCTCCACTGTCACGTCAAGCGCGGTGGTCGGCTCATCTAGGATCAGAAGCGAAGGTTTCGACATCAGCGCCATCGCAATCACGATCCGCTGCTGCTGGCCGCCCGACAGCTGGTGCGGGAAGGAGTTCAGCATCCGCTCCGGGTCGGGCAGGCGCACATCGGTCACCACTTCCAGGGCGCGTGCATAGGCTTCCTTCTCGCTGACGCCCTCGTGGATCATCGGCACTTCCATCAGCTGTTTGCCGATTTTCATCGCCGGGTTCAGCGAGGCCATCGGCTCCTGATAGATCATCGCGATCTCGTTGCCGCGGATATCGCGCAGCTCTTCGGCACTCATCTCGGCCAGGTCGCGGCCTTTGAACTTGATCGAACCGCCAACAACGCGGCCGTTCTTGCCAAGGTCCTGCATGACGCCAAGCGCAACGGTGGACTTTCCGCAGCCGGATTCACCGACCAGGCCGACGGCTTCGCCGGGCTGAACGGTAACCGAGAAGTCCATCACCGCCGGAATTTCACGCAGGCGGGTGAAGAAGGAGATCGACAGCTTGTTAATCTCGAGGATCGGGCCGTCGTAGTCTGCCAGTTTATTCATGTTCTTTTCTCCCTGTTGGAGCGGGAGGGGAAGGGATCCCCTTCATCTGGCTCCAATTAACCGGGGGACCGGGCTGGCCGGTCCCCCAGCCGGATCAATCCTTGAGGCTTTCTTCGCGCAGGCCGTCGGCCAGCAGGTTCAGACCAAGAACCAGCGTCAGCAGGGCGAAGGCAGGCGGCAGGGCCGGGTGCAGGTAGATCGACAGCAGCTTGCGGCCGTCATTGATCGTCGAACCCCAGTCCGGGCTCTCCGGCGGCAGGCCGAGGCCGAAGAAACCCAGGGTTCCCAGCAGGATGGTGGTGTAGCCGATGCGCAGGCAGAAATCGACGATCAGCGGACCGCGTGCGTTGGGCAGGATCTCCCACAGCATGATGTACCAGGGGCCTTCGCCGCGGGTCTGGGCAGCAGCCACATAGTCACGGGTTTTGATGTCGAGCGTCAGGCCGCGCACGATACGGAACACCGTGGGCGAGTTGACGAAGACGACCGAAACAAAGACCACCAGAATACCGCCGGGAATGTCAAAGAAGTCCATTGCACCGGGCAGGCCCCAGATCGCGTATTCCGGCGTGTTGATCAGGTAACCGCCGTTGGAGACCAACTGCAGGTAGAACCAGATGATAAAGCCCAGCACCAGCGGCAGCAGAAAGTTGCGCAGCTTCGGGCGGGTGTAGTACCGCGAGTTCAGCAACACGCCGACAAAGACAATCGGGAACACGAACAGGACGATCGCCATATAGTTCGGCACGCCTGTTGCAACGATTTCCGGGGTTACCAGCAGGTAGAACAGCAGGATCACCGGGAAGGCCAGGATCAGGTTGGCAGCAAAGGACAGGATGGTGTCCAGGCGGCCGCCGTAATAACCAGCAGGCAGACCCAGGGTGATGCCGACCATAAAGGCGAACACTGCGGCCATCGGGGCGATCTTGATCACTTCCCAGGCGCCTACGACCAGACGGCTGAAGACATCTCGGGCCAGGTTGTCGCCGCCGAGCAGGTAATAGGCGTATTCGCCTTCCTCGGCGCCGCGCAGCGGGGTGCCTGGGACCTTGTTCTTCATGCCCGAAACCTGGGTCAGCGGGTCATGGGTAATGATCATGTCCATGGCTCCGCCGTAGATGCCGGTGAACACCCAGAACATCACCAGGCCAAAGCCGATCATTCCGATGGGGCTGTCAAACAGCTTGCCGTAAAGGCCGAGCTTGCGTTTGAAGCCGATGGAGAAGGCGTAGAGGAAAACCAGGGATATCCACACGGGGGACAGCTGGTAGATGATACGCCCAGCAATTTCAATTGTGCTAAGAGGTTCCATTCTCTGCTGCCTTCCTTAAGAGATCCGGATACGCGGGTTCAGGTACACATAGCCGATATCGGAAATCAGCTGGGTCACCAGAACCACGACAACTGAGACCACGGAGACGGCCAGCAGCAGTTCGATGTCGTTGTTGCCCGCGGCTTCCACCAGCACCCAGCCGAAGCCCTTGTAGTTGAACAGGGTCTCGACGATCACCACGCCGTTCAGCAGCCAGGGGAACTGCAGCATGATGACGGTGAAAGGGGCGATCAGCGCGTTGCGGAGCGCGTGTTTGATCACGATGTTGTGGAAGCTCACACCCTTGAGGCGCGCGGTACGGATGTATTGCGCAGTCATCACCTCGGTCATCGAGGCGCGGGTCATGCGGGCGATATAGCCCATACCGTACAGCGCAATGGTGAGAACCGGCAGGAAGAAGTTTTCAAAGGTCGGGTTGTCCATCGCCGAGGTGGCGGTGCCTTTGAACCATTTCAGGCCGACGGTTGAGGAGGTGAACACAGCGATGAAGATAACGCCGGACACATATTCAGGTGTTGCGGTGGTCAGGATCGATGCGGTCGACAGGCTGCGGTCGGTGGCAGAGCCTTCGCGCATGCCCGCTAGCACGCCGATGAGCAACGCCGAGGGCACCATGATCAAGAGCACGCAGAGCATCAGGAAGCCGGTGTTGCCCAGGCGTTCCGAGACAATCGTGGATACTTCATCCTTGAAACGGGTCGAATAGCCCCAGTCGCCTTGCAGGATGCCGCAGAAGGTGGAGGCGTTTGCAGCCTCTTCAGCCGTTGCGGTGCCGGTAATGCAGCGGCCGGTGAAACCTTCTTCGGTTTCGCGGGTCCAGCCTGGCAGCACGCCCAGCCATTGGCCGTATTTGACCACCATGGGCTCGGCATAGCCGTTGGAGTCCAGCCAGCTGGCCACGGCTTCATCCGACATCCGGAAGTTGCCTTGGGTTTTGGCGAGTTTCTCAAGGTTTGGGTAAAGGTTCGTCAGGAAAAACACGATGAACGTCAGGCACAAGGCCGTCAGCAGCATCACGCCCGAACGGCGGAGAATGAAAAGTCCCATGGGGTCCCCTGTCAGTCTGGCGGATCGGACCCGGCCGTAGATGCGGGTCTCTT
This sequence comes from Leisingera sp., assembly GCA_040830225.1. Taxonomy (GTDB): domain Bacteria; phylum Pseudomonadota; class Alphaproteobacteria; order Rhodobacterales; family Rhodobacteraceae; genus Leisingera. The sequence goes on along the minus strand of JBFOLS010000332.1, from coordinate 15,550 downwards.
TTCATTTTTTGCTGGAAAACACCGCCCCTGAGGGGGCGGTGCTGATGGCGGGGGTGTTGCCGGAGCCGGTTAGGCCGCCCAGCCCCACTTGTAGTGGTGGTGTTCGAAGGAGACGTGCATGTCTGCACCCACAACGCCTTCACGCATGTGGCGGTACAGCGAGCGCCAGTAAGGCTGAATGGTGACGCCTTCTTCCTGGATCAGGGCCTGGCCCTTGGCCGAGATCTCGCGGCGCTTGTCAGCATCCGCAATCGACAGGGCTTCGGCCAGCAGGGCGTCGAACTCTTCGTTCGCCCAGCCGAATTCGTTCCAGGCTTCGCCGGACTTGTAGGCCAGAGCCCAGATCTGCACGCCCAGCGGACGGTGGTTCCAGTTGGTCGAGGAGAACGGGTACTTGGACCAGTCGTTCCAGAAGGTCGAGCCGGGCAGAACGGTCCGCTTCACCTTGATGCCGGCATCGCGCAGCTGCGCGGCCACCGCGTCGGTGGTGTTCCGGCGCCAGTCGTCGTCGATCGACAGCAGCTCGTGCTCGTAGTCCAGCATGCCTGCTTCTTCCATCAGCGCGCGGGCGCCTTCCGGGTCAACCTTCTGCGGCGGCAGCTCGGCGTATTCCGGATGGATCGGGCCGACATGGTGGTTTTCGGCAGTCTCGCCACGGCCGCCATAACCGAGCTCGAGGCAGACCGAGTTGTCCACGGCCATTTGGATCGCCTGGCGCACGCGCTTGTCCGCATAGGGCTGCTTGCCGTCGACTTCTGCCAGCTGGTTCGGGCGGATCACGATCGAGGACATGGTGACCACTTCGGACTTCTGGTAGCCGAGGCCGTCCATCACATCAATGAATTCACCAACCGATTCATAGAGCATGTCGACTTCGTCGGATTCCAGAGCGGCCAGCCAGGACGACGGGTCGGTGCCGAAGTCGATGTACTCGATGGTGTCCAGCGCGGGCTTGCCAAACTGTGCTTCGCCCCACCAGGTGTGGCTGTCGTTGCGTGTCAGCAGCGAGCGCACGCCCACTTCCAGTTCGCTCATCAGGTACGGGCCGGTGCCGACATTGCTGAGGAAGTCGTCAGCCTGGAACGAGGAGTGCACGATTGCGGCAGGGTAGTCTGCCATGCCGGCAATCAGCGAGATGTCCGAGTTCGGAAGGTTCAGCTTCACGGTGTGGCTGTCCACCACTTCGATCGCGCCTTCCACGGCCTGGCCGGTGTCAGTGTCGATCAGCGTGGCGAAACGGCCGGCCATGGAGTTGCCTTCCAGGCCTTTGTCGCACCAGCCAGCGATGTTGCGGGCAACATCCTCGGCGGTAAAGTCGTCGCCGTTGTTCCACTTCACGCCCTTGCGGACGTTCAGGGTGTAAACGGTGGCGTCTTCGTTGATTTCCCAGCTTTCCAGCAGCATCGGGCTGAAGGAGCCGTCGTTGTTGTATTCGACCAGATATTCAATGGTGCCGCGGGTGAAGTTGGCCATCTGCGACCAGTCGAAAGTGCGGGGGTCCTTCAGCGGGCGGACTTCGGTCTGCACACGCAGGCTTCCGCCTTGCTTCTTCTCTCCGGCAGCCTGTGCCGGAGCGGCAAGACCGATCATCCCATATGCCGCTGCGGCGGTTACGCCGAAGGTGGTGGCACGGGTCAGAAACTCCCGGCGATCGAGCTTGCCGTCCAGCACTTCTTTGGCGTGCATCTTGGCTGCCCAATGGATCGGGGCTCCGTTGATGGTGTCCTTGGTCATTTAGGTCTCCCTGTTGTACCGTTTGGTTTTTTGTATTTCGAAACGGGTTTTGGCCCAGCCGATGGCCGGGCGCTTGAGTTTGGTATTTCGGATTAAAGTTTCCCCATGCCCGTATTCGGGCAGAGATATGCCGTTTCGTCAATGCACAGTTTCGGCGTTTCGAGGTAAAAATACGACATTTTCACTGTCGTATTTCTTATTTGTTTTGGGATGCCGCTGCATACTGTTCAAAACTGCCCAGTAATTGGGCAAAAACGGGCGGTCCAAGGCCTGCCCGCAAGAATCTTCTGCCGGATCAAACTATTGCGATCCGGCGCGTACTGCTTTGCGTATGCTGCTTGGGGTCCGGCCGGTGTGCTGAGAGATGAAGCGGGTGAAATAGGCCGCACTGCCGAAACCCAGTTGCGAGGCGATGTCGCGGACCGCCATTTCGGAGGTGATCAGCAGGGTGCGGGCGGCATGCAATTGGCGCTCGGTCAGCAGGGTTGCGGCGGTCTTGCCTGTCTGTGCTTTGCAGACCCGCGTCAGGTGGGTGGGGGTGACTTTCAGCGCCGCGGCATGGTCCGCCATACTGGCCTGGGTACCCTGCAAACCGGCGACGCGGCGGCAATAGGCCTGACACAGGCGCTGTGCCGCGGTTTGGCGGCCCGCCGGGACCGGAGGCTCTGCCTGCCTGCGCAAGGTAATGGCTGCCAATTCGCAATAGGAGTGCACCGCCCGCCTCCAGAGCGGGCCCTGCGCCATCTGCTCGCGGCTGATGGCCTCGAACAGAGTGGTCAGCCGTGCCTGTTCTTCCATGCTGTTGAAGCGTCTTTGCATCGGCATTTCCGGGAACGGCTGCAGCAGCGGGCCGGTGATCGAGAGGAATTGGCCCAGGCACTGGCGCGGGAATTCGGCGGACCACAGGGTGCCTGCCGGAATGGAAATGGCCGTGTGAGGCCCGAAGCCGCGTTGCTCGCCGTTGAGAAAGATGCGTCCCTGGCCTCGGGTGACCCAAATCAGCAGATGCTCGCGCCGTGTGTGCGCCAGCCCGGTTTGCCAGGCGCCGTCGGGAGCCAGCCGGGAGAGCGGGGCCGTATGGATTTCCCCGGAAAGATTGGGATCAAATGGCATCAGGTATCTTGGGTCACAGGAACAGAATTGATCGGCCGCAAGAGGCCATGAATCACTGATTCTGGCAAGTTATTGCCAGTTAAAACAGCAAATGCCTAAACTTCTCCGGACCGTGCTGGCGCCTGGGATGTCGCCGAGCCGTTCCTCAAGGCATGGTCTGAGCGGGACATCCAGCAGGAACGTCAGGCCAGCGTTACTTGCTTCCATTCCTTCATCCTGGCGCGGAACCAGCTGCGCTGGCGCTTGGCGAACTGCCGGGTGGCGACGGCAGCCCTTTCTTCCGCTTCCTTCAGCGTGATTTCGTTCCTGAAGTATGCCATCAGCTCCGGCACCCCGATTGCCTTGCAAGAGGGCAGGGCGGGATCGTAGCGGTCCTGCATGGCGCCGATCTCCTCCATGGCGCCCTGATCCAGCATCAAACCAAAGCGCCTGCGGATACGTGCCTCCAGCCAGGATTTGTCTGAGTTCAGAACCAGCGCGGTGCAGTTCGCCAATGGCAGCGCGGGCTCCGGAGTACCGTCCTGCCATTCGGCCAGAGGGCGGCCGGTGGCTTGCAGCACTTCCCAGGCACGCTGCACCCGGGCACGGTTCATGAGGTCGATGCGTGAGGCAGTCCGGGGGTCCAATTCTGCCCGGAGCCTTTCTAGCGGAATCTGGTCGGCTGCAGCCCGCACTTCCGGCGGGGTCGCAGGGATCTCGGCCATGCCCTCGGTCAGGGCCGTAAAGTAGAGGCCGGTGCCGCCGACGATAATCACCCGCTCGGCTCCCTGCAGCAATGGCAGCACTTCGCGCAGCCAGTGGCCCGCGGAGTATTCCGCGTCAAAAGGCTGATGGCCGTAGAGCGCGTGCGGTGCCAGGGATTCTTCCTCAACCGAGGGGCGGGCAGTGATCACCCGCCAGCAGTCATAGACCTGGCTGGCGTCTGCGTTGACGATAATCCCGCCCTGGCGCGCAGCGATTTCAAGCGCCAGCGCTGATTTGCCCGAGGCAGTGGGGCCCGCAATGAGCACAGGCAGGTCCGGGTCGATATCGGGAAGGTTCATCAGGGCGGGGTCCGTCTATAAGGCCAGTTCCGCAAAACTGTGCGGAAACCGCGCTGCGCGGATTGAAACCGGCAGCGATTTACTCCATTTTGCGCGCAAAATAACCCTCACATCTTCTGGAGCGCAACATGCCTCAACCGCAAGACAAGCCGGAACTGGATCCGGCCGCCGCCTATAAACGCGTCATGCTGAAAATTTCGGGCGAGGCATTGATGGGCGACCAGGGGTTCGGCCTGCATCCGCCGACTGTGCAGCGCATCGCGAAGGAAGTGAAGTCGGTGCACGACATGGGGGTGGAAATCTGCATGGTGATCGGCGGCGGCAACATTTTCCGCGGGCTGTCCGGCTCGGCGCAGGGGATGGAGCGTACCACTGCTGACTACATGGGCATGATGGCCACCGTGATGAACGCGCTGGCAATGCAGTCGGCGCTGGAGGGCCTCGGCGTTTTTACCCGGGTGATCTCGGCAATCCGCATGGATGAGGTGGCAGAGCCCTACATCCGCCGCCGCGCTGTGCGCCACCTGGAAAAGAAGCGGGTCTGCATCTTCGCGGCCGGCACCGGCAACCCTTACTTCACCACTGACACGGCAGCGACCCTGCGTGCCAACGAGATGGCCTGCGAGGCGATCTTCATGGGCAAGAACGGTGTCGATGGCGTCTATGACAAGGACCCGGCGCTGCATGACGACGCGGTCCGCTATGACGAGATCAGCTATGATGAGGTCTTTGCTAAGCGGCTGAAGGTGATGGATGCCTCGGCGATTGCGCTGGCGCGTGACAACAACCTGCCGCTGATCGTGTTCCCGCTGGATGAGCCGGGCGGTTTCCGCGGCATTCTGGCGGGTGAGGGAACCTACACCAAGATCCAGGGGTAACCTTTGGAATAGTTGGAATAGCTAATGTGCGCGGGCCCAAAGAAGGCCCGCGTTTTCTATTCTCTGCCAAGGATCGGGCGGAACATCCTCGTCCTATCGGTGAACATTGATGCACCCCGTTGTTCATAAAAGCGGATCGCGGCAGTATCCCGGCAGAGGGGGGCGGTCAAATCCGGGTTTGCCATGTACCGGGGCAATTGCGCCGGGCGTCACGCTGCAGTCATCCAGCAGGCTAATCTTGACACAGCTGCTGGGTGTTCGTGGCTCGTAAGTTCGGGCAATTGCAGGGCTTGCCTGCCGCCGGGTCTATTACGGCAACAGATTGTGTGCGTCGGGGTGCCGCCTCGTGTCTTATCCGCCTGAGAGAACCGGGACATTTAAGCCCTTCGGGCTATTTGTTTGGCCGGGGAGGTGAGGCGGTTTGAATACCCAATTTGCGGAACTTAGCGCGGCAAATCCTCCGCATGATCGCTATACATCGGTCCTCCAATGGCTTATGAGCCAATGGAAGACCGCCTCAGATAAGGGGAGAGAGCAGCATGTCTGATGATTTTGAACTGGATACCGACGACCTGAAACGCCGCATGGAAGGCGCGATGGCCAACCTGCGCACCGAATTTGCCTCGTTGCGCACCGGCCGTGCCTCTGCCTCGATGCTGGAACCGGTGATGGTGGATGCCTATGGCTCGATGACGCCAATCAACCAGGTGGGCACTGTGAACGTGCCGGAGCCGCGTATGGTCACCATCAACGTCTGGGACAAGTCGCTGGTCGGCAAGGTGGAAAAGGCGATCCGCGAATCCGGCCTGGGCATCAACCCGCAGCTCAACGGCACCATCATAATGCTGCCGATCCCGGAGCTGAACGAAGAGCGCCGCCGTGAGCTTACCAAAGTTGCCGGCCAGTATGCCGAGCATGGCCGTGTTGCGATCCGCAACGTGCGCCGCGACGGCATGGACCAGATCAAGAAGGCCAAGGCCGACGGCATGTCGGAAGATGATCAGAAGTTCTGGGAAGCCGAGGTTCAGGAGCTGACCGACGAGATGATCAAGCATGTGGACGAGGCGCTTGAGAACAAGCAAGCCGAGATCATGCAGGTCTGACGGCACAGCATGCCGGGAGAACCAAATCCGCAAGTGAGCGCCGCCGGAACAGACCCGGCGGCCCGCTCAGGCCCGCGCCATGTGGCCATCATTATGGATGGCAACGGCCGCTGGGCTCAGGCCCGGGGACGGCCGCGGCTGTTCGGCCATCATGCCGGCGCGCGCCGGGTGCGTGAAATTGTCGAGTGCTGCCCGAGTCTGGGCGTGGATTATCTGACCATCTTTGCCTTCTCGACCGAAAACTGGAAACGGACCCAGACCGAAGTTGCCGGTCTGATGAGCCTGTTTCGCCGGTATATTTCCAAGGAAATGAATGCCTTGGCCGAGAAGAATGTTCGCGTGCGCTTTATCGGCGACCGGGTGCGCCTGGATACCAAGCTGATCGAGCTGATGGACAAGCTGGAGCAGAAGACCGAGGGCAACAGCGGCACACAGCTGACCATCGCGCTGAACTATGGCGGCCGCGACGAGGTGGCCCGCGCCACCAGGCGGCTGGCCCGCGATGTGGCCGAAGGGCGGCTTGATCCTGATGACGTCGATGAGGAAACCCTGCCGCGTTATCTGGATACCCACGTTTTGCCGGATCCGGATTTGGTGATCCGCACCAGCGGCGAGGCGCGGATCTCGAACTTCCTGCTGTGGCAGTCGGCCTATGCGGAGTATGAGTTCATCGACACGCTGTGGCCGGATTTCACCAGCGAAGAAATGGCCCGGCTGTGCAATGGCTTTGGCCGCCGCGACCGCCGGTTCGGGGCTATCAAGACATGAGTGCTGGCAAGGGCCGCTGGGCCGATCTGCTTCCGCGGGTTCTGTCGGCCATCGTGATGGTGGCGGCGGGCGGCTATGCCGTCTGGGCTGGCGGGCTGGTCTTTGACGTGCTGATCGCTTTGTGCAGCGGCGGAATGATTTGGGAACTGGTACGGATGCTGCAGCCCGCGCGCCGCGGCACCGCACTGCAGCTTGGCGCCATCTCGGCCGTGGCGGTTTTGCTGGCGTCCTTGCTGCCGGTCATCTGGGTTCTGCCCATCCTGGCAGCCCCGGTGGCGGCTGGTTTCAGTCAGATCCGCGAGCAGCGCCAGTATTTCACCAGCTTTGCCCTGTGGGTGCTGCTGGCCGGTTTCGGTTTTATCTGGCTGCGAGGCCAGATGGGTGTGGATTGGATGCTGTGGCTCATTGGCATTGTGGTGGCTACTGATGTGGCTGGCTATTTTGCGGGCAAGGCAATCGGCGGTCCGAAATTCTGGCCGCGGGTCAGCCCCAAGAAAACCTGGAGCGGCACTTTGGCCGGCTGGCTGGCCGCGGCAATAGTTGGTGCAGTCTTTGCGGGGCAGACCGGTTTGGGCTATGGCATTGTGGTGCTTTCGGTGCTGCTGTCGATGGCCAGCCAAGCCGGCGATGTTGCCGAAAGCGCCTTGAAGCGGAAGATGGGCGTCAAGGATTCCAGTGCACTGATTCCGGGCCACGGCGGTCTGTTCGACCGGTTTGACGGGATGCTGGGCGCGGCGGCCATGTTCTTGGCCGTGACCTTTATCTGGGGATAACCAGACAGGAAACACCATGCGGAAAGTCTCGATTTTCGGCGCGACGGGTTCGATCGGCCAGAACACCATCGACCTGATCCGCCGCGCGCCGGATGCCTATGACTTGGTGGCGCTGACGGGCGGCGCCAATATTGCCCGGCTGGCCGAGGATGCCATTGCGCTGCAGGCCGAGGTTGCCGTGACCGCTTTTGACGACCGCTTGCCGGAATTGCGCGCGGCGCTTGAAGGTTCTGGCGTGGAAGCGGCTGCGGGGCAGGCGGCCTTGGTTGAGGCTGCAGCACGGCCAGCGGATTGGATCATGTCGGCCATTGTCGGCGCCGCCGGGCTGGCGCCTGGTATGGAAGCGCTGAAGCACGGCACCACGCTTGCGCTGGCAAACAAGGAATCGCTGGTTTGCGCAGGCAAACTGCTGCTGGAGACGGCAGAGAAACATGGCGCCCGGCTGCTGCCAGTCGACAGCGAGCATTCGGCGGTGTTCCAGGGGCTGGTTGGCGAGGACATCAGTGCAGTTGAGCGGGTCATCATCACCGCCTCCGGCGGAGCCTTCCGGGACTGGCCGCTGGAGGACCTGCCGAACGCGACCTTGGCGCAGGCCTCGTCGCATCCCAATTGGGACATGGGGCAGCGGATCACGATCGACAGCGCCTCGATGTTCAACAAGGCGCTGGAAGTTATTGAGACCCGGGAATATTTTGGCGTGCGCCCGGACCAGATCGAGGTTCTTGTGCATCCCGAATCCCTGGTTCACGCACTGGTAGGATTCAATGACGGCGCCATCATGGCGCATCTGGGCGCCGCGGACATGCGCCATGCCATCGGTTATGCATTGCATTGGCCCGAGCGCCAGCACTTGCCGGTCGAGCGGCTGGATCTGGCCCGTATCGGTCAGCTGAACTTCCGGGCTCCGGATCTGGCCCGTTACCCCGCGCTGCGCCTGGCCTTTGAGGTGATGGAGCGCGGCGGTATGATGGGGGCGGCCTTCAACGCCGCCAAGGAGCAGGCGCTGGACGAGTTCATCGCCGGGCGCATCCGCTTTACCGATATGGCGGCGGTGACTGAGAGCGTGCTGGAGCGCTTTGCGGCGGAAAGCGGCCTCATAGATGCCGCAATGACACTTGATAACGTGACCCGGGTTGACCATCTCGCCCGTAAACAGGCGGCAGAATCTGCCGCAGAACGCATAGGGTAGATCTTTGGACGTACTTGCCTTTGTCCCGCAGTTCGGCGGTTTTCTGTATACTATCGCCAGCTTTGTTATTGCCTTGTCGGTGATCGTGGCGGTGCACGAATACGGCCATTACATTGTCGGCCGCTGGTCGGGCATTCACGCCGAGGTATTCTCGATCGGGTTCGGCCCGGTGCTGTGGAGCCGGGTCGACAAGCACGGCACCCGCTGGCAGATCGCGGCGCTGCCCTTTGGCGGTTATGTGAAGTTCCTGGGCGATGCCGATGCGGCCTCGGGTAAGGATTCCGCTGCTATGGAGGCCGCTGCCGCGGATCCGTCGGCGCTGCGCCGGACCATGCATGGTGCGCCCTTGTGGGCACGCTCGGCCACGGTTGCGGCAGGGCCGGTTTTCAACTTTGTGATGTCAGCGGCGATCTTCACTGCCGTAGCCTTGTCGCAGGGGGTCATGCGCGACCCGCTGACCATTGGCGGTCTGGCACCGCTGCCCGGGGTCGAAAACAGCCTCCGGGAAGGTGATGAGCTGATCACGGCCGGCGGCGTGCCGGTGCCTAGCTTCCAGGACAACGATGCCTGGGCTGCGTTTCGCGGGATGGTGCCGCAGGAGCAGCCGCTGGAGTATGCAGTGATGCGCGATGGGGCTGAAGTGACGGTCAGCGGACCGTACCTGTACCCGCCGCTGGTCCGCGGCGTGGCGCCGCGCAGCGCCGCATCCGACGCCGGGCTGAAACCCGATGATGTGATTGTGGCAGTGGACGGCGCGTCGATCGTCTCCTTTGAACAGCTCAAAGAGCATGTCGAAGCTGCGGACGGCAAGGTTCTGGTGCTGGACGTCTGGCGTGATGGCCAGGAAGTGGAAATGGCGCTGGCACCGCGGCGCACCGACGAACCGCAGCCTGATGGTAGCTTTGCCACCCATTGGCGGATCGGCATCATCGGCGGCCTGGCCTTTGAGCCGGCCACAGAATCTGCTGGGTTCGGCCAGTCTCTGGCAGCGGGTTCCTATCAGGTCTGGGCGGTCGTGGAGACGTCGCTGTCCGGACTCAAGCACATGATCACCGGCGCCATCAGCACTTGCAACCTGTCCGGGCCGATCGGCATTGCCGAAACATCCGGCGCAATGGCCAGCCAGGGAGCTGAAAGCTTTATCCGTTTCATCGCTGTGCTGTCGACCGCGGTTGGTCTGTTGAATCTATTCCCGGTGCCTGCCCTGGATGGCGGCCACCTGATGTTCTACGCCTATGAAGCGGTTGCAGGACGTCCGCCCAGCGACCGGGCGGTGCGGGTTCTGATGTCGCTCGGCATCGCCATTGTTTTGTCGCTGATGGTGTTTGCACTCGGCAATGATCTGTTTTGCTAGGCAGTCTTTGCAGCCGTAAACAATCAGGGCGGCCACAGTGCCGCCCCATTGCTGTCACAATCCCCGGTTAACCTTTTATCAATCCGCAGGGGGCGCTGCGTTCTGCAGCCGCCGCGGAGGGGTGACACTGGGGGAAGACAGATGCAAACACTCTCGCAATCCTACCGCGGCCTGGGCCTTCTGGTACGGTTGAACTGGGACCGCGCCTTGGCCGGTTTTGCCATTATGGGCGCGCTGACAGCAGGCACCTGGCTCGCAACATTATGATTCCGGCAACCGGCGCGCATGACTGCCGCGCCAGTTGCTGCCAGAATGCGCTTTCTTGGTTTTGACAAGCGCTTTCAAACCCGATACGCACTTGCCAAAGCTGCTATAATAATCGGGTTCTGAAAAATGGTTTGGGGGAAAGTCGCAGGCAAGTCCTGCGGTAAGCGCAAGTCGGGCGTCAATATCTTGTACCGGAAAGTTTCTGCCATTTCTCTGGCAGTTGCACTGGGTTATGCATTTTCACCGCTGTCTGCTGAGGCGCAAAGCTTCCGCTTCAATTCAGTCCAGGTCGAGGGCAACCAGCGTATCCAGACATCGACGGTTGTCGCCTATACCGGTATCGAACGCGGCCAGACTGTCAGCGCAGGCGAACTGAACGACGCCTACCAGCGCATTCTTGACAGTGGCGTATTTGAGACAGTGGAGCTGGTGCCCCGCGGCAATACTCTGGTGATCAAGGTCACCGAATTCCCGACCATCAACCAGATCAGTTTCGAGGGCAATCGCCGGCTCAAGGACGATGCCCTGGAGCAGATCATTGAATCTGCGCCGCGCCGGGTGTTCAGCCCGTCGCAGGCCGAGCGTGATGCAGCAGCTGTAGCCGAGGCCTACAGCGTTCAGGGGCGTCTGGCCTCGCGCGTGACCCCGCGCATCATCCGCCGCAGCAACAACCGCGTTGATCTGGTGTTCGAGATCTCCGAAGGCGACACCATCGAGGTAGAGCGCGTCTCCTTCACCGGCAACCGGGTTTATTCCGACCGCCGTTTGCGCCGGGTGCTGGAAACCAAGCAGGCCGGTTTCTTGCGGGCTTTTATCCGTTCAGACACACTGATCGAAGACCGGCTGGAGTTCGACAAGCAAGTGCTGCGTGATTTCTACCTGTCGCGCGGCTATGTGGATTTCCGGGTCAACAGTACAAATGCCGAGGTCACGCGTGAAAGGGACGCCGTTTTCCTGGTTGTCGATGTAACCGAAGGCCAGCAGTTCAAGTTCGGCAATATCTCGGTCATCAGTGAAATGCCCGAGGCAGATGCGGACCTGTTTCAATCTACGCTCAAGATCAAGCCTGGTGTGGTGTATACGCCGACTCTGGTCGAAAATGCGATTGACCGCATGGAAGGCCTGGCTGTGCGGAACGAAATCGACTTCCTTCGGGTGGAGCCGAGAGTCACCCGCAATGAGCGGGATCTGACCCTGGACATTGAATTTGTCCTGCGCCGCGGTCCAAGGGTTTTTGTTGAACGGATCGATATCGAAGGCAACACCACCACTCTTGATCGCGTTATCCGGCAGCAATTTGCCTCTGTGGAAGGTGACCCGTTCAATCCGCGTTCAATCCGCAACAGCGCCGAGCGGATTCGCGCTTTGGGCTTTTTTGCCAATGCTGATGTCGAAACCAGGGAAGGCAGTTCTTCTGACCAGGTGATCGTCGATGTGGACGTCGAGGAGCAGCCGACCGGCTCACTGAACCTTGGCGGCGCTTACTCGGTCACTGATGGCTTCGGGGTCAGCGTCGGCCTGACAGAGAACAATTTCCTGGGGAGGGGCCAGCGGCTGTCGCTGAATATCGCTACCGCCACAGAGTCCGATTCCTACGTTCTGGGCTTTACCGAACCATATCTTCTGGGGCGGAAGCTGCGCTTTGACCTGGATCTTGGTTTGAACGAAACGGACTCCAGTTTCTCGGAATACAGAACCAAACGGGTTTTCTTCCAGCCAGCGCTGACGTTCGATACCGGTGAGGATACATCCCTGCAGGTCCGCTACACTTGGGACGCGGACGAAATGCTGTTTGATGATGACGACACGAACCAGAACCTGGCCGGTCCGGTTGTGCAAAGAGAAATCGGCCAGGGCGAACGCAATGCCAGCGCGATCGGCTTTACCTACCGTTATGATAGCCGCCTGACCGGCTTGGATCCGACGGCAGGCTTCCTGGTGGAAGTCGGTGCGGACTATGCCGGCTTGGGTGGTGACTCCGAATACTTCAAAGCGACGACAAAGCTGGTCGCCCAGAAGCAAATCCTGAACGAGGAAGTGACAATCCGGGCCACACTTGAGGCCGGGGCCTTCCAATGGCAGGGCGGCGGCAACAGCCGTTCGATCGACCGTTTTGTCCTGACCCCCTCTGTTATGCGCGGCTTTGAGCCTGGCGGTATTGGCCCGCGGGACCAAAGCTCCGGAAATCCGAACGGCGGCAATTATAACGACTTCCTAGGCGGCAACTACTATGCTGTTGCCCGTTTTGATGCGGAATTTCCTCTCGGCCTGCCTGAGGAACTGGGTATGCGCGGCGGCATTTTCTACGATGTGGGCGGCCTTTGGGGGCTTCAGAATGTGGACACCGCGGGGGTAAACACCGGCAATGGCATTGTCGGCCGCGACCGTTCCTTCCGTCATGTCCTGGGAGTATCACTGTTGTGGACAACCGGATTTGGCCCGCTGCGGTTCAATTTCTCGAAAGCGCTCAAGAAAGAAGACTTTGACGAGGAGCAGAGCTTCGATCTGACCTTGCAGGCGAGGTTCTGATCCGGTGCGGCGGCTGGTGCCCGGAAGCTGGGCAGTCTTTGGTCTTGCGCTTGCGCTGGCCAGCTCTTTTGCACTTGCCGCCCGTGCTCAGGTTTCCGGAGCAAACACGGGGCCGGAATTCCAGCTGGGGCTGCCGCAGAGCGGAATCCTCACTATTCAGCCGGACCGGCTGTTTTCAGACAGCGCCTTTGGCCAGCGGGTAGAACGCGAGATTGAAGCTGAAGGCGCTGTTCTGACGGCAGAAAACCGCCGGATTGAGGCGGAACTGCGCGCCGAGGAGCTCGAACTGACCCAGCGCCGCGGCGAAATGGCGCCGGATGCGTTTCGTGCGCTGGCGGATGCCTTTGATCAGAAGGTTCAGGAAACCCGCCGTCAGCAGGATCAGAAGCTGCGTGAAATCAACCAGATGGGCGATCAGGCCCGGCGCGAGTTCATCTCGGCTTCGCTGCCGGTGCTGCAGCAGATCATGCGGGATTCCGGGGCCGGCGCGATCCTTGATCATTCCTCGGTGTTCCTCAGCGCCGAGGCGGCGGACATCACCAGCCTGGCGATTGACAGGATCGACGAGGTTCTGGGAGATGGGACGGCCAGCAGCGACGGCGACCCCTGAGCAGCCGCGCTTGCCCAAATGCCTCCTGCTTGCTAGGGACGGCACGACACATTTGACGAATATGGGAAACCAAGCATGACCACCGAGCTGCAAAGCGCTGATATTCAATTGATCCAGCGGATCCTGCCGCACCGCTACCCGTTCCTGCTGGTCGACAAGGTGGTCGATATCGACAGCTACAAATCGGCCCGCGGCATCAAGAATGTGACCATGAACGAGCCGCATTTCCAGGGGCATTTCCCGGGCACTCCGATCATGCCTGGTGTCACCATTGTCGAAGCAATGGCGCAGACTGCGGGCGTGATGCTGGGTGTTGGCATGGATATGGTCGACACTGATCTGCTGATCTATTTCATGAACATCGATAAGTGCAAATTCCGCCGCAAGGTGGTGCCTGGCGATGTGCTGGAGATGCATGTGGAGACCCTGCGCGGCAAACCGGGCGGCAAGATTTTCAAATTCCTCGGCCGGGCAACCGTTGACGGCGAAGTGGCCGCCGAGGCTGAATTCACCGCGATGGTAGACCGCCAAGCTGAGGATGCCTGACATGAGCAATATCCACCCCAGTGCCATCATCGAAGAGGGCGCCAAGATCGGCGAGGGCTGCGAGATCGGCCCCTTCTGTCTGGTTGGCCCCGATGCTGTGCTGGGGGACAGGGTTGTTCTGAAGTCCCACGTGGTTGTCACTGGCGACACCGAGATTGGTGACGAGACAGTGGTCTTTTCCTTTGCGGTGCTTGGCGAGATCCCGCAGGACCTGAAGTTCAAGGGCGAGAAGTGCAAGACCGTGATCGGCAAGCGCAACCGCATCCGCGAGCATGTGACGGTGAATGCCGGCACCGAAGGCGGCGGCGGCGTGACACGCATCGGCGATGACGGCTTGTTCATGGCTGGCTGCCATATCGCCCATGACGCCCAGGTCGGCGACCGGGTGATCGTGGTGAACTCCGCCGCAGTGGCGGGACACTGCGTGCTGGAAGATGATGTGATTATCGGCGGCCTCTCCGGCATTCACCAGTGGGTCCGTATCGGCAAGGGTGCGATCATCGGAGCGGTCACCATGGTGACCAACGACGTGATCCCCTATGGCCTGGTGCAGGCGCAGCGCGGCGAGTTGGACGGGCTGAATTTGGTGGGTCTCAAGCGCAAGGGTGTTGCACGCAGCGACATCACCGCCTTGCGCGCGGCCTTCCAGATGCTGGCGCAGGGCGAGGGTACCTTTCAGGAACGCGCCAAGCGGCTTGGCGGTGAAACCGACAGCGAATATGTCCAGCGTATTGTCGCCTTCATCACAGGTGAAACCGACCGCTCTTTCCTGACGCCGGGAGGCTGAGGCGATGCTGGCAGTGATTGCAGGCACCGGCGCATTGCCGGGCGAAGTGGCGGCCCATGCACCCGGCCGTCCGCTGATTTGCGCCATGGCGGGCGCCGAGCCGGATATGGTCGATCCGGAGGTCACCTTCCGCTTTGAACAGCTGGGCTCTTTTCTGGAGCGGCTGAAGGCGGCTGAGGTCACTGAGATTTGCATGGCAGGTGCCGTGCGCCGCCCTAATATCGATCCGTCCGCCATCGATGCGGCAACCATGCCCCTGATTCCAGTGCTGCAGGGCGCTTTGGCTGCGGGTGACGATGGTGCCTTGCGTGCGATCATCGGCATTTTCGAGCAGGCGGGGTTTGCGGTCCGCGCGGCTCACGAGGTCGCGCCGGATCTGCTGATGACCGAAGGTGTGCCGACCAAGGTGCAGCCGGGAGAGTTGGACAAGGCTGATGCCATGCGCGGCGCTGAGATCGTTGCTGCCATGTCTGCTGCTGATGTCGGCCAATCCTGCGCGGTGCGCGGCCGGCAGGCAATTGCGGTTGAGAACCTCTTTGGCACCGACTGGATGCTGAATGCTCTGCTGCAGCGCCCGGACGGGCAGGGCGGTCTCTTGTTCAAGGCGCCGAAACCGGATCAGGACCGCCGTGCGGATCTTCCCACCATTGGCGTTGGGACAGTGGAAGCTGCTGCTGCTGCAGGGCTCTCGGGCATTGTGCTGGAAGCAGGCGGCGTGATCGTGCTGGACCAGGAGGCGGTGATCGAGGCCTGTGACATGCTTGGCCTGTTCCTTTGGCTTCGCAAGGCATGAGCCTTCGGGTCTTTATCCTGGCGGGCGAGCCTTCGGGCGACCGGCTGGGCGGGGCGCTGATGG
>JBFOLS010000331.1:0-4283 GCA_040830225.1 Leisingera sp. | reverse complement strand
CCCGCAAGGCTGTCATCACCCGAACCGCCGTCCAAGGTATCGCTGCCCGCACCGCCTGTCAGCGTGTCATTGCCGGTGTTGCCACTCAGCTGACTGTCGTCGTCCCCGCTGGTCAGGCTGTCATCCCCATCGCCGCCGCCCAGCGTGTCGTTGCCGGAACCTCCGCTCAGCGTGTCATTCCCAGCCCCGCCATTCAACTCATCCGCACCGCCTCCGCCGTCCAGAACATCATTGCCGCCATCACCCGAAAGTGTGTCAGCGCCACTGCCGCCTAAAAGCGTATCCTGCCCATTGCCGCCCGACAGATTGTCCAGGCCGCGGCCGCCGTTCAAGACATCGGCACCGCCATTGCCGCTGAGGTGATCACCGCCGCCCTCTCCCTGCAGCGTATCGCTGCCTGTACCACCGTTCAGCGTGTCGGCGCCTGCACCGCCGGCAAGGCTGTCATCGCCGCCGCCGCCATCCAGTGTGTCGCTGCCGGAACCGCCTGCCAGCGTGTCATTGCCCTGTCCGCCTTCCAAGGAATCGACGCCAGCATCACCCGTCAGCACATCATTTCCTGCCCCGCCGAGAAGCGAGTCCGCACCGCCTTGGCCTGCAAGCGTATCGTGCCCATCAGCACCGTCGAGCGTGTCATCGCCAATTCCGCCGCGTAGCGTATCGGCGCCACCGCCGCCGGCAAGGACATCATCATCTTCACCACCCGAAAGCGTATCGGCGCCACCGCCTCCGAACAGGGTGTCGTTCCCCTCGCCGCCAGCCAGCGCATCGCCACCCAGTCCGCCCTGCAAATCGTCCGCACCGTCACCGCCGTCAACGGTATCTGCCCCGCCCGCTCCAGTCAGAGTATCGCTGCCTGCACCGCCGGTCAGACTGTCTGCACCTGTGCCGCCTGCTAGAAAATCATTGCCAGAACCGCCCTCAAGCACGTCATCGCCGGCCTGGCCGCGCAAAGTATCCGTTCCGCCCCCTCCATCAAGCGTATCTCCTCCCTCGCCGCCGTCCAGAAGATCCCCGCCGCCGGCCCCGTTGAGCTGGTCCGCACCTGCCCCGCCAGACAGGGTGTCAGCGCCGGCGCGGCCATGCAGGCTGTCGTTGCCCCCTTCCCCAAAGAGGCGATTGTCCGCCTGCAATGCCCCCCAAACGCTGTTGTCCAGACTGTTTCCCGTTCCTTTGCGTGCGCCCTGCAAAGCGCTGTTCGCGGTCAGGATGAGATCCTCGGTATGATCCGAAAGGCCGTAGCTGGCTAGCCCGCTGCGGACAAGATCATGACCGCCGTTCACGGCTTCGGTAACGGAGTCCTCTCCGGAATCAACGTAATAGGTATCATCACCTTCGCCGCCAGCCAGGAAGTCGCCGCCTGTGCCGCCGACCAGCACATCCGCCCCATTGCCGCCATGCAGGGTGTCGCTGCCGCCACCGCCGCGCAGAACATCCTCCCCCAACCCACCGGTCAGGCTGTCATCCCCATTGCCGCCTTCCACCGTGTCAGCACCGCTGTTGCCGTGCAGGTAATCTTCGCCCCGGTTGCCCTGTATCAAATCATTGCCGGAGAGCCCGCTGATCGTATCATTGAAGCCCGACCCGTTGAAAATGTCAGAACCCCCATAGAAAAGTTCCAGGAAGTCCTCCACGGTGATGTCCGGATTCGCGACCACGGTATTTGCATCCAGCGACAGCCCGGTCACGGTAAACACCGGATCGGTAAAACTGAACGGCTTGTACTGGCTGTAGCCTCCGATTGTGCCGGTGATTGAGAAGGAGCTGCCAGGGCCGGGTATCAGCTCGAACTCTGAATCCGGTGCCGCTGTGTATTCGGCGCGGAAACCATCCTCGTTGGTGAACCGGATGCTGGAGCTGGTCACGGTGAATTGCGCCACGACCTCCGTACCGATCGCAAATGGCTCAAAAAATGTAATCGTCGCCATACCGGCCTCACTAAGGATATTGCTGTATCAAATTGCACGAACCGGAAATTCAGCAACCTTCCGGGAAGAACTGCACCGGGCGAATTGCCCGACGCCCGCGCATAGTACAACTCTAGCTTACGAAATCACCGGGCTCCAAGCTAGGAAACCAACCCGAAGGTGCTGCGGAACAGGCGATGCAAAAAGAGCACCACAATGCCGTGAATGCGCCATTTCAAAACCCAAAGCGCCCGGGAGCGCAGCCTTCGGCGGTGTATTGGCATTCCAAAAGACGCAAGGCTTGCCCAGAATCAGCCCCCGGATCTCCCCGCTGTTCGGGGCTGCGGCTGGCGGAATGCGGCAGCTACTTGGCCAAATACGCAATTGAGGTAAACATTATTTCCACGTATTAAAAAATGTCTTTGTAAAGCACTTTAAAACCATCATCATTTTCCCGAGGCCAGGCAGCTCAATCCACGCAGCCTGACCTGGCCCTTTGCGGCTTGGCCAGAAGCATCCCGAGATGCGACATCGGTCAGTCGCGCCAAAGCCGGAGAAACAATACCGGCACAATGACAAATGAACCGGGAGGAGAATGGTAATGTCATTGGACGTGAGCGCAATACATGCTCAGCAGGTCACCCTGAACTCGCTAGTGCAGAACATACTGTATGCATCGGGCATTGTTGGAGCAATCCTGGTGGTTGTCGGTCTCCTGCTAATCGACGCGGGCACTGCCCGCCGCAGAAATCTGTTCAACTCGACGATCGAGAAATCCCTCGGGTTCTTCCTGGGTTTTGCGACCTATTACATCATCGGGTTTGGCCTGTGGGCTGGACAGTACTACATCATGGAAGGCGCGACCATGATGGACTCGGTCAAAGATTGGTGGCTGGGCGGCGCCATGACGAATGCAATGGCGCATCACACCGATCCGGCAGTTTTTCCTGGGCTGAACACCTTCCAGATTTTCATCTTCTTCTTGGCGGTGTTCGCCGGGATCATCAACATCCTGCTGCATTTCGCGGTGTCGGAGCGGATGAAGGCCTCGGCCTATTTCATCACCTGCATCGTGGCGGCAGTGGTCTCCTCCGCGCTCAGTTGGGCGACCTGGGGCTCGGTCGGGCCGCTGACCAATGCAGGCTTTCACGATTTCTTCGGCGTTGGATTCGTCTATCTGTTCCCGGCCGGCATGGCGCTGGTGTTCACGCCGAAACTGGGCGCGCGTCCCGGCATGATGGCACCGCATCCGCGGATCTCGGCCTATCTGGCACCCAGCATCGGGCTGTGCGCACCCGGCCTTCTGCTGATCTTTGCAGGCCTGCCGATGGTGATCCTGTCCTGCCTGTTCTTCTTTGACCCCGAAGCGCTGGCGGTCAGCGTTACGATGGCCGACACCAGCGTCGGCATCGCCATCAACAACTACGCAATGGTCTGGGCCGGCGGCGCCATCACCGGCCTGCTGATCGCCTATGCAACCGGGAAATACGCCTATACCCTGCTGGGGCCCCTGGCCGGCTATGTCGCCGGAGCGTCGGGTTTTGACGTCTACCTGCCCTGGCAGGCCTTCATCGTCGGCCTGGCAGCACCGTTTGTTGCCTTTGCGGTCTATGAATTCACCCTCAAGCGCGGCATCGACGAACACAAACTGTTCCCGCTGTTCCTTGGCTGCGGCACTTTCGGGATGATCCTGCTGGGCCTGTTCAAGGCAGGCACCCCGCGCGGCGGCTTCTTCGGTATCGAAGAAGGGGCCTATGCCTTCCAGCATGGCGAGATTTCGCTGGTGATGCAGCTGGCTGGTACAGCGGCTTGCATCGGCACCGGCGTTGTCACTGCACTGGTCCTGTCCTTCATCCTGGAGCGGACTGTTGGCCTGCGGGTGACTGAAGACGATCAAATCGACGGGCTGGACAGCAAGCTCTGGGATCTTGAGCCTGATGTTGTCACCCACGCGGATAATATCCGGAGCGCGTAACCGCTATTGAAAACACAGAGGCCCCGGCTCCCGCCGGGGTCTTTTTTGTTCCCGGCCCAAGATGCATTCCCTGCGTCGGCAGGCGTTAAAATCCGCCTTGCCGTTGGCAGCCACTGTCCCAACCCAAAGCCAGTGGAATATCTTCGGTACGCCAGAATTTTAGCTGTATTTCCTTCAGTCCCGCCCCTCCTGAACTGCTCACATTAATAAGCACGGGCGTGGGGGCATCCGTGGATACCCATCGTCAAGCTTTGCTTTGGAAGCGGAAAGTTCTCGCCAAGGCTAACTTAATTTGACGCCGGCCTTTACGAGGAAGAGCGGTTAGAGAGCGGCCTCTCCAAGGCGGCTTCCCGGACAGACCTCTTCGAGACCTCCGGTTGGAGAAGCATCAGCAGTTTTTT
>JBFOLS010000330.1:0-4266 GCA_040830225.1 Leisingera sp. | reverse complement strand
TGCGAGCAGCTCTACCCCCGCCTGCGGATCTATCTGTTCGACGCCAAGCGGCTCTATTCCTCACCGCTCACTGTCTTCGGCCCGCTCCTCTGCGTGTTCTATGCCGGCACCCATTACCTCGCCTTCCGCGACAAGGAACGCGTCGCCACTTTCACCAGCCATTTCGACAATCTGGTGCGCGAGGCCGATATCACCGCCCGCCAATTGCCCGGCCGCCTGCGGGCGCTGCGGGCGGCAATCAGCGGCTAACATAAAACAAATGAAAAGCCCGGCCGATGGCCGGGCAGCGGCCCAAGGGGGCGCGCCTGCGGTTTTACACTTTGGGATCCGGGTTCTCCGTATGGCCGTCCACCGCAATCACCTGGCCCGAGACCAGCCGCGCCGCATCCGAGCCCAGGAACACCGCCATATTGGCGATGTCGCGCGCTTCGACAAAGCTGCCCATCGAAGTGCCCGAGGCATAGCCCGCATAGACCTCGTCCCGGGTCATGCCCTTGGCCGCCGCCTCACGCTCCAGAACCCCTTCCATCCGCGGACCTTCCACCGCACCGGGGCAGATCACATTTGCGCGGATACCAAAGGGGCCAAGCTCCATCGCCAGGGTCTTCATCAGCCCGATGACCGCCCATTTCGCCGAACAGTAAGGCGCCCGGTTCGGATATCCGTACTGCCCCGCCGTCGACGACGTCACAACGATGGACCCTGCCTTGGCTGCCTTCATCATAGGAGCCGCATATTTCGCCGCCAGAAAGCACCCCTCCAGGTTGACGCTCACACATGTGCGCCAGTCTTCCAGCGCAATATCCTCGATCAGCGCGGTCGGCCCGGCGCTTCCTGCGTTGGCACAAAGTACCTCCAGCCCGCCCCAGACCTCAGCGATCTCTGCAAACAGCGCTTTCACCCCGGCTTCGTCGGTAGCGTTCACAGCTGTTCCACGCCAGCCTTCAGGGAGATCCGACAGGCTGTCCGCATTCAGATCCGTCACCCAGACCTGATGACCTGCAGCAGCAAAGCCTTCTGCCATGGCCCGTCCGATGCCGGATCCCCCGGCAGTGATCAGAACCCGGCTCATCGCGGAGCACCCGTCGCGCGCCCCAGCCCCTCGGGCGCGGGCAGTGCGGCATGGGCCTGAGCCAGCCTCACCAGATTAGCCTCAATATGCGGCGCCGGCGGCGAGGACTTGCGGGTCTTCAGATCCACATGCACCAGCAGCGTGTCACCGGTCGAGAGCAGCCGCTCGCCGGCATACATCGCATGCCACAGGTGCATCTTCTTGCCTTCGCCCTTGATCACTTGGGTCTTCACCTGGATCGCCTCTCCGGCCAGCGCCTCATCCAGATAACGGATATGGGTTTCCAGGGTGAAATAGCTGCCGCCATTCGCGATATACTCCGCGTTGCAGCCGATGACCTCCATCATCCGGTCGGTCGCTTCCGAGAAGGCCTCCAGATAACGCGCCTCGTTCATATGGCCGTTGTAATCAGTCCAGTCCAGCGGCACCACGCGGTTCTGGGTCAAGACAGGCTGGCTCAGATCCTCTAGCTGATCCATCGCCCCCGGCAGACCCGCCTCGCCCATGCGGGCCTTGTCATGGGCGTTCTGAAGTTCACCCGCGCCCCAGTTGTTGGCGCCCAGCGCCCGCATCATTCCAACCAGGTTGTCGTCGCGGATCCGCTCCATCTCGCGGATGTCCAGATGGCCCGACTGCGCATCCGACTGGCCCGCGATCAGGTCCACCAGTTCGTCGGTGAACTCCGGCACATCCATCAGCTTGGTCCAGGGCCAGCTGAGGCAGGGCCCGAACTGCGCCATGAAGTGGCGCATGCCGGCCTCGCCGCCCGCCACCCGATAGGTGTCAAACAGCCCCATTTGTGCCCAGCGGATGCCAAAGCCGTAGCGGATCGCGTTATCGATCTCCTCGGTGGTGGCGATGCCGTCCTTCACCAGCCACAGCGCCTCGCGCCAGACCGCCTCAAGGAAGCGGTCGGCCACATGGGCGTCGATCTCTTTCTTCAGGTGCAGCGGGTACATGCCGATAGCGGAAATGATCTCCTTGGCCCGGTCGATCACGCCTGCCGGGTTGGCTTCGGTGGTGACCAGCTCGATCAGCGGCAGCAGGTAGACCGGGTTGAAAGGATGGGTCACCACGATCTGCCCCGGCGCCTCGCGCCCGTCCTGCAGCTGCGACGGCTTGAAGCCGGAGGTGGAGGAGCCGATCACTGCATCCGGCGCGCAATGGGCCTGCATCTCGCCATAGACCTTCTGCTTCAGGTCCAGCCGCTCCGGCACGCTCTCCTGAATCCATTCGGCGCCGTCCACGGTTTCGGCAATGGTTTCATGAAAAGTGAGCTGCCCTTCCGCGGGCAGCGCCACGTTGCCCAGCCCCGGCAAGGAGCGCCGCGCATTGCCCAGCACCTCGCCGATCTTGCGTTCAGCTTCCGGGTCCGGGTCGAACACCCGCACATTCCAGCCATTCAGCAGGAACCGCGCGGCCCAGCCGCCGCCGATAACCCCGCCGCCGATGATTGCTGCCGTTTTCATCGTTTCTTTCTCCGATAGATACTGGCCCGTGAACCACACAGGCTGAGCGCGCTGACTGAGCGCGCATGGCTTTCCCGCCCGCTGGCAAGCGGACGCTTTTCATTTGGATTTGACTGAGAACGCGCAGGCAGGCCGCACGGCCACCGCTGCCCTAGATCAGGAACGGGAGGATACTGAACAGCGGCAACCCGCATACGAAGGATGCTCCGGCTATCCTGCCTGGCGACAGAAATTTCCTCAGAACCAAAGCGAGAACAGAGCCCAAGCCGATCACTGCCGCGCCTAGCCATGCCGCGCTTGCCAATCCGATGACAGGCGGTAGCGTTGTATTGGCCAGCAGCTCTTCTGAAAGTCCCATCGCAATTGCGAACCCGGCCAGGAAGAGCACCAGAGCTGCCAGCGGTCCTTTCCACCAAGCAGCCTCCGATTGCAGAAAGGCGGTCAAGGACAGGATCGAAGCGGCGAAGAATGGAAAGAATATCATGCACGCAAGTTACCCTTTCTCATTTTTGCTTCAACCGAAAATTGCAGGCGCCTGGTGCACAGGGGGTGTACAGACAGTGCACGCATATCGCCCCCTGCAATCCGCTTACTTCGCCGCCGGCGCGCGCTTGGTCAGGCCCAGCTTCTCGCGCACTTCCTGCGGCCCGATCACCCGCGCGCCCATGTTCGACACGATGGTGTTCGCGCGCTCAACCAGCTGCCAGTTTTCGGCCAAGACGCCCTTGTCGAGCCACAGGTTGTCCTCCAGGCCGACCCGCACATTGCCGCCTGCCAGCACCGATGCCGAGGCATAGGCCATCTGGTTGCGGCCCAGCGAAAACGCCGAGAAGGTCCAGTCGTCCGGCACATTGTTGACCATCGCCATGAAGGTGTTGAGGTCATCAGGCGCCCCCCACGGGACACCCATGCACAGCTGCACCAGCGCCGGGCTGTCGAGGATGCCTTCTTTGACCAGCTGCTTGGCAAACCACAGGTGGCCGGTGTCGAACGCTTCGATCTCGGGCTTCACGCCCAGGTCGGTCATCATCTGACCCATCGCCCGCAGCGCGCCGGGGGTGTTGGTCATCACATAGTCGGCCTCGGCAAAGTTCATGGTGCCGCAGTCGAGCGTGCAGATCTCCGGCAGGCATTCAGCGATATGGGCAACCCGCTCGCTGGCGCCGATCATGTCGGTGCCCTCGACCGGCGGCAGCGGGTTTTCAACGCCGCCAAACACCATATCGCCACCCATGCCCGCGGTCAGGTTCAGCACCACATCGACCTCGGCATCGCGGATCCGTTCGGTCACTTCGCGGTAGTAGTCCAGACGGCGCGACGGCACACCGGTCTCGGGATCACGCACATGGCAGTGCACAACCGCAGCGCCGGCCTTGGCCGCGGCGATTGCACTGTCGGCAATTTCCTTGGGTGAACGCGGCACATGCGGGCTGCGGTCCTGGGTGCCGCCAGAGCCGGTCACCGCACAGGTGATGAAGACTTCGCGGTTCATTTCCAGAGGCATTTTGCTTTTCCCTTCGATGTACAGGGTTTTGCCTGCGGTTATCCCCAGGCTCCTCCCCAGATTCTGATTTGCGCTGGCAACGACTCTGCCGCAGCCTTTAGCGGCACAGTTTACACCAGGCGAATCGACTTGATGAAATCCGCAAAAAACATCCTGCAGCCCGAGAACCGGCCGCTCAAGACAGCGGTGCTGGTTCTGGATGAATGCAACACGCTGTCCTT